>NZ_JBTMXB010000049.1:0-21399 GCF_054489405.1 Mesorhizobium sp. A623 | reverse complement strand
CGGCCACCCCGGCCGTAGCGCCACGACCCGTCATGCACTAACATTAAACCCGGATCACCTGAGGGGGGCCGGCCAGAAGTACCGTTCCGCAAGTCCGCCCAGCGCCACAAGACGCGTGTCATGCGCACCAAGAAAGCCGAAGTTAAAAGTTCCGATCATTTCGCCCCCAAACGCGACATTGGCACAATCCGGTGAGAGGATCAAAGACCGGCGAGGAGGCTAATTCCGGTCAGCGTGAGCCGGCGCGTCATCCAGTACGTGCGAGAACCCACGGCGATTACTACGCGACCGACACCAAGCGGCAATTCAAGGGTGAACCTTGGAAGGCGCTGAAGTGGTTCGTGGAAGACAACGCGCCGAGGGATCATCTAGCGGCTTAAGGTCAAATGTGGGCAAAAGGCGTGGGCAAAACTCAAAAGAGCCATTTGGCATCTACTTGAATTGATTGGGAAATATGCCTTAATTGATCCGCTGGTGGAGCTGAGGAGGATCGAACTCCTGACCTCGTCATTGCGAACGACGCGCTCTCCCAGCTGAGCTACAGCCCCGTCCAGCGGATGGGCGCATTTATGGGCGGCGGCGGCGGCCTGTCAAGCAGGTGCTGGCGATGCCGCCAAGATTTAAGCATGGGCCGCCGGCAGCGGCGCACCGGGCGCGGAAGGACGGAGCCTGCCCGCAATATAATGGTTCAAGAACGCGTCCTGCGCACGCATGCTCCAGAAACGCGAGCATCCGGGGTGCTCCAATCGGCGCACGCATCGGTAGGCGTCCGGTCGCGCGGGTCTTGCCGGCTTCGCCTGCAATGGCTACATGTCGCGCAGTCAACGGAGCCTTGCATGAACGCGCTTATCGACACCCTAATCTACGCGCTCAGCCTTTACTGGTGGATCATCATTGCGTCGGCCATCTTTTCCTGGCTCTTCGCCTTCAATGTGGTCAATTCGCGAAACCAGTTCGTGAGCAATATCGGGACGGTCCTCTATCGGCTTACCGAACCGGTATACCGGCCGATCCGCCGCTTTCTGCCCGACCTTGGCGGCATCGACATCTCGCCCATCATCGTGCTTCTGGTCATCTTCTTCCTGCAGCGGTTTCTCGACAGTACGGTTCGTTCCCTGTTCTTTTGAACGGGGCGATGCCCTCGTCGCCAAGGCGCGTCAGGGCATTTTCGCGAGCGCCTGTAAGACGGGATGAGATGGCTTCCTGATCCAGGCATTTGCCTGAGCGCTTTGCACCGACGGATACAAAAAGGGGCTTGCCGCGCACCGGCATCAATGGTCGGATGCGTCATGGCGTAAAGGCGTACGAGGGGATACGTTGACGCGAAGGAGCTGCTGTTCCTGCAGGCTCGTTTTCCGGGCAAGCGTTACATAGAACATTTATCGGGGTGCGCCCGGGAGGAACGAGGCGCAATCATCGACAAGAAACCGTCTCGAGCGGCGCAGCCGCCACGATGGCGTTCGGCAAAAGCCCATCAAGGGCAAACAATAAAGTGGAGGAGACGAAAATGAAGATTTCCAATCTGTTCGTCACGGCGCTGGCCGTGCTTGGCCTTACCAGCGCGGCAAGCGCCGGCGCGCTGGACGACATCGTCAAGCGCGGCGAATTGCGCGTTGCCGTGCAGACGCAGGGACCGCCCTTTTCGCTGGTCGATTCCAAGGGCGAGCGCAGCGGCAGTTCCGTGGAGCTTGCCGAATTGATGGCGAAGGAAATGGGCGTCAAGATCACGTTCCTGGATTTCGACTGGGATGGCCTGATTCCGGCACTGCTTTCGGGCAAGGCCGATCTGCTGGTGGCCGACATGACGCCGACGCTGGCACGCGCCATGAAGGTCGCCTTCACCAACCCCTATATGCACACCGGCAGCACGGTGTTCACGAAGACCGACAGCAAGTTCAAGAGCGCCGAGGATTGCAAGGCACCCGGCACCAAGATCGCCGTTCTGCTCGGCGCGACCGGAGAAAAGGAAGCAAAAAAGGCTTTTCCGGAAGCCGACATCAAGAGCTACAAGGGCGGCGGCCCGCTGCTGCTTGACGCCGTCAACAACGGCCAGGCCGATTGCGGCGTGAACGACGTCTCGGCGGTCAAGGGCCAGTCGACCGCTTACCCGGCCGGCACCTTCACCATCGCGCCGGACCTGTTGTCGAAGGAACCGCTTGCCTTCGCCACGCGCTATGACGAGCCGGACCTGCTGATCTGGATGAACCTGTTCCTCGATCAGGTCACTATCGACGGACGCCTGGAGCAGAACCTCAACTACTGGGTCAATTCCGAAGACTGGAAGAAGGACCACTAAGCCAATGCACCGGGCAGTTCCGCGTCGATTTTCGGATCGGCGCGGGACCGCTCTTTGCCTTGCCTGCCGGAAGGCAGGCTTTGTCACAACGACCCGGGTTAGCCCTGCGTAGATGCTAGAAAACTTCAGCTTCCGCACGATTGGCGAATATCTGCCCCTGTTCGGGCAGGGCCTCGTCACGACGGTCTGGCTGTCGGTCATTTCCTTTGCCGGCGCGCTTCTGGTCGGCATCCTGCTTTGCGCGATGAACCTGCAGCGATCGCGCGCGCTGCGCGCTCCGGCCAAGGCCTATATCGATGTCGTGCGCGCAACACCGCTTTTGGTGCAGCTTTATTTCCTCTATTTCGGCTTGCCGCGCCTTGGCATCATCCTGCCTGAATTCGTCGTCGGCGTGCTCGCTTTGTCGCTCAACAGCGGCGCCTATGTCGCCGAAATCATCCGCGCCGGCGTCCTGTCGATCCCGCGCGGCCAGGTGGAAGCCGGCGTCGCTTCGGGCATGAGCTATCTTCAGCGCATGCGGCTCGTCATCCTGCCGCAAGCCTTCAAGGTCACTATCCCGCCGCTGCTCGGGCAGGCCATCGTCATGGTCAAGGACTCGGCGCTGCTGTCGCTGATTTCGGTGGCCGAGCTGACGCGGGCCGGGCAGTTGCTCGCCTCCGACCGCTTCATGCCGGCGGAAGGTTTCATCACCGTCGCCGCCTTCTACCTGCTGCTTTATTATTGTCTCAAAGGATTGGCTGCGCTGTCCGGGCGTTGGCTCGGCTTGCGGCAGGCAGGAGGCCGCGCATGATCTGGCAGCAGCTTGAAAGCCTCGTCGGCAGCTATCCCCTGGCGATGCGCGGCCTTGGCATGACGGTCCTTTTGTCGGCGATCGCGCTGGTGTTCGGAACGCTGGCGGGCTTCGGCCTGGGCATTTTGCGCACCGCCGGCAGCCGCGTGCTCAGCGCCGTCATCGGCGCATGGGTGGACTTGATCCGCGGCACGCCGTTCCTCGTCCAGATATTCATCATCTTCTTCATCCTGCCGGAACTGGGCATCGAGCTTGACGCCTTCAGCGCCGGCATCATCGCGCTGACCAACCTCAATGCCTGCTTCATCTGCGAGATCGTCGTCGCCGGCATCGAATCCGTGCCGAAGGGGCAGGTCGAGGCAGCACTCGCTTCGGGCCTGTCCAAATGGCAGCGCCTGCGGCAGGTGGTTCTGCCGCAGGCGATGCGCGTGGTGATGCCGCCGCTGGTCGGGCAATATGTGCTGCTCATCAAGGATTCGTCGGTCGTCTCGGCCATCGGGCTGACCGATCTTACCCGTGTCGGCTGGCTCGTCGTGCAGCGCGTGCCGAACGGGCTGCTGGTCTTCTTCCTCGTCGGCGTCGGTTATTTCGTCGTATGCTATCCGCTCATCCTGCTGGCGCGGCGGCTGGAGCGCCGCATGAGTGCTGCGCATGGCGAGGTGCAATTATGAACTCCTTTCAGGAAGGCGGTCGGGCGTGATCGAGTTTAGCGGCGTCAACAAGTGGTTCGGACCGCTGCATGTCCTTAACGACATCAATCTCGGCGTCCAGCCGCGCGAGGTCGTCGTCGTCTGTGGCCCCAGCGGTTCCGGCAAGTCGACGCTGATCCGTTGCATCAACGGCCTTGAACAGGTCCAGAAGGGCGATCTCGTGGTCGATGGGCAGCGCGTCGGCGACCCGGCCACCAACATGACGCTGCTTCGCTCGGAGATCGGCTTCGTCTTCCAGTCCTTCAACCTTTATCCGCACAAGACCGCCTTGGAAAACGTGACGCTGGCGCCCATCCATGTGCGCAAAATCCCGCGTGCGCAGGCCGAAAAGGATGGCCGCGAACTGCTTGCCAAGGTAGGCCTTGGCGACAAGTTCAACGCCTATCCCTCGCAACTGTCGGGCGGCCAGCAGCAGCGCGTGGCGATTGCGCGCTGCCTTGGCATGCGCCCGAAGATCATGCTGTTCGACGAGCCGACCTCGGCGCTCGATCCGGAGATGATCAGCGAAGTGCTGGACGTGATGATCGCGGTTGCCGAAGAAGGCATGACCATGATGGTCGTTACCCACGAAATGGGCTTCGCGCGCAAGGTCGCCCAACGCGTGGTGTTCATGGATCAGGGCTCTATCGTCGAAAGCGGCACGCCGGAAGATTTCTTCTCGAACCCGAAGACGGAACGCAGCCAGGCGTTTCTGAGCAAGATTCTGCGGCACTAATCTGGCCCAGCATCTAGTCCTTCAGGGGCCAGCCCTGCACCTCCCGTGGCATTGAACCGGAGCCGCATTTGCGGCAAGAAGGCCCCAAGATCAGCTTTCCAGAAAACGGAGCGTCACCCATGAGCAACCATCTCAACTTCTTCATCGACGGCAAGTGGGTTGCGCCTGTAGTCCCCTCTATGCTCGACGTGATCGATCCGTCGACCGAAGAGGCCTACACGAAGATTTCGCTCGGCTCGAAGGCCGATGTCGACAAGGCGGTCGCGGCCGCCAAGGCGGCGTTCCCGTCGTTCTCGCAGACAACGCGCGCGGAGCGCCTGAAACTGCTCAACCGCATCCTGGAAATCTACAACGAGCGCTTTGAAGATATCGCGCAGGCGGTCAGCCAGGAAATGGGCGCGCCGATCTCCTGGGCGCGCGATGCGCAGGCCTGGGCCGGCCGCGCCCATATGGAATCGACGATCAAAGCGCTGGAGAATTATGAATTCAGCGAATTGCGCGGTGAAACCATGGTGGTCAAGGAGCCGATCGGCGTGTGCGCGCTGATCACGCCATGGAACTGGCCGCTCAACCAGATCGTCTGCAAGGTAGCGCCCGCCATCGCCGCCGGCTGCACGGTCGTCTTGAAGCCGTCCGAGATCGCGCCGATCAGCGGCATCGTCTTTTCCGAGATCATGGAAGCCGCCGGCACGCCGAAGGGCGTCTACAACATGATCAACGGCAACGGGCCGGATGTCGGCCAGATCATGGCGGGCCACCCGGACGTCGACATGGTGTCCTTCACCGGATCGACCCGCGCGGGCATCATCGTCGCCAAGACGGCGGCCGACACGGTCAAGCGCGTGGCGCAGGAACTGGGCGGCAAGTCGGCCAACATCATCCTCGCCGACGCCGATTTCGAGCAGGCGGTGCGCAAGGGCGTCGAAGGCTGCTTCGGCAATAGCGGCCAGTCCTGCGATGCGCCGACGCGCATGCTGGTGCCGGCGGCGCGTCACGACGAAGCGCTGGAAATCGCCAAGAAGGCCGCCGAGGCGCATACCGTCGGCGACCCGCGTTCGGAAGACACCCAGCTTGGGCCTGTGGTCAGCCAGATGCAGTACGACAAGATTCAAGGCATGATCGAGGTCGGCATTGCCGAGGGTGCTACGCTGGTGACGGGCGGCCTGGGGCGCCCGGAACATCTCAATCGCGGCTATTATGTCCGCCCGACCGTGTTCGGCCACGTCAAGCCGGGCATGACGGTCGAGAAGGAAGAAATTTTTGGGCCGGTTCTGTCCGTCATTTCCTACGAGGACGACGACGATGCGGTGAAGATCGCCAACGACACCGTCTATGGCCTCGCCGCCTATGTGCAGTCGAAAAACATCGAGCACGCCCGCGCGGTGGCCGCTCGTTTGAGAGCCGGACAGATCAACCTCAACTACCCGGATTGGGACACGTTCGCCCCGTTCGGCGGCTACAAGCAGTCCGGCAACGGCCGCGAATATGCGGACTGGGCGATCCACGATTTTCTCGAGGTCAAGGGTATCGTCGGCTACGGCGCATAAGTTTTCGCGCCAAATCGTTGCAGGTCATAGGGGACGGAAAATGTTGAAGGGTATCAGCCCGCTACTGAACGCGGATGTGCTGCAGGCGCTGGCGGCAATGGGGCACGGTGACGACCTCATCATAGCTGACACGAACTTCCCCGCCGATTCCATCGCGCGCCAGACCACGCTGGGCAAGCTTCTGCGGATCGACAATGTCACGGCAGCGCAAGCCGCCGCCGCGATATTGTCGCTCTATCCGATCGATACCTTCGTCGACGACGCGGCGGGGCGCATGGAAATCGTCGGCAAAGCCGGACGAGGTTCCTCTGGTGCAGCAGGAAGTGCAGCAGGTGGTTGACCGCGTGGAAGGGAAATCCCTGCCACTGATGCCCGTCGAGCGCTTCGCCTTTTACGAGCGGGCCAAGCGGGCCTATTGCGTCATCCAGACGGGAGAGCGCCGCTTCTACGGCTGTTTTGCGTTCCGCAAGGGCGTTGTGGCGCCGGACGCGGAGTAGCGACGGCTCCGACACGCAACAAAAGCGGGGCCGGATCGCCCCGCTTTTGTCATTTGAACCCAGGAATTATCAGTCGAGCAGGTCGGCCGGCACCTTGCCGCCGTTTTCGGCCAGCTTTTTCAAAAGCGCCTTGTGCAGCCAGGTGTTCATGGCGGCGGAATCGCTGGTCGAGCCGGTGTAGCCCAGTTCGGCCGCGAGTTCCTTGCGCTCGGCAAGGCTGCTTTCCATGTCGAGCGCCTTCATCAGGTCGACGATGGAGGTACGCCAGTTCAGCTTCTGCTTTTTGCCGGCAACCGCCTTTTCCAGAATGGCGGCCACGTCCACGCTCTGCGCGGGCGCGCTTGCCGTCGGGGTCGCCGGTGCGGCTGGCTGGCTGGTCGGGGTCGCTGCGGTGCCCGCTGCCGGGGTCTCGGCGGGTGCAGCTTCCGCGGCTTCCGCCCTGCCGAAAATTGCGCCCTTGATCTTGTCGAAGATTCCCAAATCAGTCTCCTTTGCCTTGATAGTGGTCAGCCACCTCGCGATGGCGCTCATGGTTCGCGTCAATCGCTTCCACTCGCGATTATCTAGGGCAGGGTGGCCAAGGGCAATAGCCGCGCCCCAGAAAGCGGGCTACGTAGGGGAAACATCGAGGATCAGATCATTGTCCATCACGCTCTATGGCATCCCCAATTGCGACACGATCAAGAAAGCGCGCGTCTGGCTCGAAGGCCACGCCGTCGCCTATGTCTTCCATGATTATCGCGTGCAGGGATTGGAACCGGAGCGGTTGCAGCAATGGATCGGCAAACTCGGCTGGGAAGTGCTGTTGAACAAGGCAAGCACTACTTTTCGCGCGCTGCCCGACAGCGACAAGCAGAACCTCGATGCGGACAAGGCCAAGGCGCTGATGCTCGCTCACCCGACCATGATCAAACGGCCGGTTCTCGATCTCGGCGACCGCATTCTGGTCGGCTTCCGGCTGGCCGTCTATGAAGACGCGTTCGGCAAGTAGGCTCTACCTGGCTTCCTGCAAATACTCGGCCAGCACCACCGCATTGTTGTGCACCGCATCATGCGCGCTGTAGAGCAGCGTCACCTTGCCCTTGGCGACGAGGCCGCGCAATTCTTTCACGGCTTCGGCATTGTCATCCAGTTCGGCACGAAAGCGCTTCTGGAATTCGGCCCATTTGGCGGGGTCGTGGTCGAACCATTTTCGCAACCCAGTCGTGGGTGCGATCTCCTTCAGCCACAGCGTCAGTTCGGCGTGTTCCTTGGAAACGCCTCGCGGCCAAAGTCGATCCACCAGCACCCGCTGCCCGTCAGTCTCTGTCGGCGGCTCGTAAACACGTTTGATGGCGACGTCATGCTTTGTCATCGCGCGCTTTCAGGCCCATTCGCCCTTGCGCATGACCGGCACTGTGCGGCCGTCCGTGTGGACGCCGTCGATGTCGATCTCGTCGGAGCCGATCATCCAGTCGATGTGGATGAAGCTCTTGTTGCCGCCGCGCGCCGCTATTTCGTCCGGCGTCAGCGAAGCGCCGTCGACAAAGCACTTCGAATAGCACTGGCCGAGCGCGATATGGCAGGAAGCGTTCTCGTCGAACAACGTGTTGTAGAACAGAATGCCGCTCTTGGAGATCGGCGAGGAATGCGGCACCAGCGCCACTTCGCCGAGGCTGCGCGCGCCGGCATCGGTATCCAGCACTTTCTTCAGCACGTCCTCGCCCTTGGACGCCTTGGCCTCGACGATGCGGCCACCTTCGAACCGCACCGAAATGTCGTCGATCAGCGTGCCCTGGTAGGACAGCGGCTTGGTCGAGGAGACATGGCCTTCGATGCGCCTTGCATGCGGGGTGGTGAACACTTCCTCGGTCGGGATGTTCGGGTTGCAGGTGATACCGTTCTTGGCGGTGGAGGCGCCCCCCATCCATTCATGGCCGTCGGCCAGCCCGACCGTCAGATCGGTGCCTGGCCCGGTAAAATGAAGCGCGTGGAAATTATGGCCGTTCAGCCATTCGGTGCGGGTTTTCAGCGCCGCGTTGTGCGCCTTCCATGCACCGATCGGGTCCTCCACGTCGACGCGCGAGGCTGCGAAGATTGCATCGGCGAGCTTTGCCACCGCTACATCATCGGTTTCGTCTGGAAACACCTGCCTGGCCCAGGCAAGCTCCGGATAGGCGATGATGTTCCAGTTGATGTCGAAGCCGGTGATCTTTTCGAGCGCCGGCTGATAGGCCATCGAATTGGCCTTGCTGGCGCGCGACACTTTTGCCGGGTCCTGGCTCGAAAGCAGCGACGGGTCGTCGCCGCGCACGGCAAGCCGCGCCGCATTGTTGGAGAATGCCTTGGCCATGCCCTCATAGAGCCAGCCCGCAGCATGGTCGAAGCCGGCATCGGCACCGTAGCGGAAACGGGCCAGCGTGATCTCGTCGTCGTTGAAGATCGGCGTCACCAGCCCCGCGCCCGCCTTGTAGGCGTGTTCGACGATCTTTCGGGTCAAAGGCAGCGCGGCGATGGACGAGGTCAGCACCAGATCCTGCCCCGGTTGTAATTGCAGCCCCACCTTGATCGCCACTTCGGCCAGCCTGTCGAGCTTTACCGGGTCTATCGATGCAGAAAAATCGCGCGGGTGAGAAGTCATGGGCCTGCCTGTCCTGAAGGTGTACACCTTACATAGATCGCTGCCGCAAACCTTTCCAGCGTCATCGCGCCTATCGCGCTCGTCAGCCATTGGCCCAACGAAAACGAATTGTCTCGCAGCGCGATGCTTCTATTGTGCACTGCAATGAAGACTGCGGTCAGCACCCAACTCAGATTTGCCGCTGCCGGCATGGTCGGCATGGCGGTTGCCATGGGCATCGGCCGCTTCGTCTATACGCCCATTCTTCCGGGCATGATGGAAGAGCTTGGCCTGTCGGCATCCGACGCCGGCCTCATCGCCTCGGCGAATTATCTCGGTTACCTCGTCGGCGCGCTGCTGGCTGCCGGCGGCTGGGCGCATGGCAGGGAACGCCTGGCCGTGCTTTGCGGCCTCGGCGCGACCGTCGTTCTTACCGGATTGATGGGCACGACCGAAGCGATGGGGTTGTTTTTGGCCATCCGCTTTCTCGCCGGCGTGGCCAGCGCCTTCGTCATGGTGTTCCTGACCAGCATCGTTTTCAGCCATCTGGCCGCGGGCAACCGCGACGATCTGCAGGCCATGCACTTCGGCGGCGTCGGCCTCGGCATTGCGGCATCGGCGGGGTTGATGGCGTTGCTCGTCCTTGACCATGCGGGCTGGACGGCAGGATGGTTCTGGTCGGCTGCGATTGCCGCCTGCGGCTTTCTCGCTGTTGCCTGGCTGGTCGACGAGGGGCCGGCCGGCAACGGCAACGGTGCGGCCCAGCGCGAACCGGCCTTGCCGAAAAACCGTTCGCTGATGAAGATCATCCTGGCCTACGGGCTGTTTGGCTTCGGCTATGTGGTCACCGCCACGTTCCTCATCACCATCGTGCGCCAGCATGGCGGCGGGCGTGTTTTCGAAACGATGGTCTGGCTGGTAACGGGCCTTACCGGCGCGCCGTCGATCTGGTTGTGGAACTGGGTCGCATCGCGAACCAGCCTTTACGCTGCCTATGCCGTCGCCTGCCTCGCCGAGGCGGTCGGCGTCGCGGCCAGCGTGTCGCTTGGCGGCAATGCCGGGCCGCTGCTTGGCGGTTTCCTGCTCGGGCTTACCTTCATGGCAGCGACCGCGCTCGGCCTGCAGGCCGGGCGGCAGATTGCACCGCGTTCGCCGCGCCGGCTGTTTGCGCTGATGACGGCATCCTTCGGGGTCGGCCAGATACTCGGCCCGATTGTCGCCGGCATCCTGGCGCAATGGTCCGGCAGTTTCTTCGTTCCGTCGATCGTTGCGGCCGTTGTCCTTGTGGCGTCCGCAGCCCTTGTCTGGTCGGCTCGCAAGCCCGCTTGAGTTGCGTTGTCCCTCTACCCTTGGCGGGTTGCGCTTGACGTTGCCACCTCTGCCCTGCCGGGCATCTCCCCCGCGAGTGGGGAGATCATGCGCTTCGGCGTCATCACGAATTTTTCAACGTCGCCGGACGGGCGGCAAACTGGCGGCCGGCATGATCTCCCCCCTTGCGGGGGAGATGTCCGGCAGGACAGAGAGGGGCGCTGTCCCGCAAACATCCGCAATTAAGAAAACCTTCGTCCGCAACCTGAACAAATCGTAATGCGCCGAACGCAAGCGGACCATTTCTTTGCCACGAAAACTGTGACTTTATGCGCGGCCAACAGCAATGCCGCTCATTTGCGCGGCCGATCGAGGAAATCGCCGCCGTGTTCGTATCTTTCTTTCCGCAGCCGAAGCTTTTCTTCTCTTCGGCCGTTTTGTGGAGCCTTGCCGGCATCCTGTTCTGGTTTTTCGGCGGCGAACAGCTTGGCGCGGTGATCGGCCTGCCGCCGGCGGCGGCGGGTGCGGCTCCGGTACTGGGCATCCCGGTTTTCTGGACCGGGCCGTTCATCTGGTTCTACATCTATTTCGGCGTCATGGTCGGCCTATTCTACCTGTTCTGGCGACTCTACGCCAATCATCCCTGGCAGAACTGGTCGATCCTCGGCTCGGCGCTGATCCTTTTTTCAACCTATCTCGGTGTGCAGATTTACGTGGCGTTGAACAATTGGCGCGGCCCGTTCTTCGACATGTTCCAGCGGGCGATCACCAAGGCCGGCTCAGTCAGCCCCGGCGAGCTTTATTCCATGTTCTGGATTTATGCCTGGATCGGCATGTGCGGCATGGGCCTGTTCGTCATCACCCGCTTCTTCGTCAGCCACTACATCTTCCGGTGGCGCACCGCGATGAACGACTATTACATGGCCCATTGGGAGCGGTTGCGCCACATCGAGGGCGCCTCGCAGCGTGTCCAGGAAGACACGATGCGCTTTTCAACGACGATGGAAGGCCTCGGCGTGGCGATGGTCGATTCGGTCATGACCCTGATCGCCTTCCTGCCGCTTCTGGCGCAGCTTTCCACCCATGTGACCGCATTGCCGCTCGTCGGGCACATTCCCTATTCGCTGGTTATCGCCGCGGTTGGCTGGTCGATCTTCGGAACGGCGCTTCTGATGGTGGCCGGCATCAAATTGCCGGGGCTGGAATTCAAGAACCAGCGCGTCGAGGCCGCCTATCGCAAGGAACTCGTTTACGGCGAGGACGACGAGGCGCGTGCGCAGCCGCCGACGGTGCGCGAACTGTTCTCTCATGTGCGGCGCAACTATTTCACGCTCTATTTCCACTACGCCTATTTCAACGTGTTTCGCTCGGGCTTCCAGCAGGCGGACGCCATCTTCTCCAGCGTGATCCTCATTCCCACCATCGCTGCCGGCGCGATCACCATGGGCATCTGGCAACAGATTTCCACGGCTTTCAGCCAGGTGTCGTCGTCGTTTCAGTATCTGGTCAATGCCTGGCCGACCATCGTCGAGCTTTTGTCCATCTACAAACGCCTGCACGCCTTCGAGGCGACGCTGGAAGGCGAACCGCTGCCGCATATCGATCGCGAATTCATCGAAGGCGGCCGGGTGGAGGAGGGGGCCCGGTAACGGGAAACGCGGCAGTCAGCCGCCCATCTGGGTTTCTGCCGGGCCACGCTTGCGCGAAAGATAGTCGCGAAAACTGATGCACTCGACATCGGCTTTGACGCAAACCTCGCCGGCGAAGCGTTCCAGCGCGTCCCAATAGGCTCCGCCATTCATCAGGGTGAAGTGGAAGCCCAGTTCCAGCGGAATGCGCTTTCCCGAATACTGCGTTTCGAAGGCAGCATGGAAAGCCTGATAGGCACGGTCCTCGAACTGCTTTGCGTCCGCCACCTGCTCCTTCGCCCCGGAATGGCGCGCATAGAGATTGTAGTCCATGGCGATTACCGGCCGGCTCTTCGGCCCTTCCGGCACGAGCGGCAGCGAGAACCGGGTGATCTTGTTGCTGGTAGTCGGCAGGACAGGGCCGCGCGACACGCCGCTCGCGTCATAGAGAAACCCCGCTTCCGGCAGCGCCTGGTAAAGCCCCTTGCCGGTCGAGAGATAGGGCGCGCGGAAACCGACAACCGCTTTTTTGGCGAATCCGCGCCAGTCTTCTGGTTCGGGCGAGATGCCGTTGATCGTGTAGGCGTTTTCGAACACGCGCCGGGCTGAGGCGAATTCGTTCAGCCAGTCGGCCTTGCTCCAGTCCTTGCCGTCGAAATGGCCGCAGGCATGGCTGCCGATGTCGTGGCCCTCCGAGGCGGCGAGCCGAATTTGCTGCAGGCGCTCCGTGACATCCTGTTTCGACGGGGCAAAGCCGATATTGGACTTGCCGGCGGATCTGTGCGGCGCAGCGTATTCCTTGCGCGTGTCCTTCGACAGAAGATAAACGCAGGAGAGGAAATAGGTGAAATGTGCACCAGTGCGCTTCGCCAAGGCGCGGCTGCGCTCCCATTGGGAGATTTCGCGGGCGCTATCGAAGGAGATGATGACGACCTGTTTGGGGGCCGCCGGCTTGAACGCCGAAGGCGGGTCCGCGCGTGCGCCATTCAGCGCGGCAAGCGACGCACACGAGAATATAGCGGCGCGAAACAACACAGGGACGCGAAACAGGTTGGGCATGAATAATCGGTCTGCTTATGGAAGGAGGCAGTCGGTTAGGCACGAAATGTGGCAGGGGTACGGTCGCATTCTACCACTGGGCCAGCGGCAAAAAGCCGGTTTGCGCCGAATTTCAGGCGCTACCCCTTCCATGCCGCGGAAATATCGCTAAAACGCGAGGCTTAATCAGCCGCCCGGAACGCCGCGCGTCCATGAGGACGGCAAGGCAAGCCGGCACCTTTTGAATCAGCGCGACATCTTTTGCAGCCCGGTTACGGTTTCAAAAGGCCTGCGCCAGCCGGGTACGAACGGTTCTTTCATGTCGGACGACAGCTTTATTCGGGAAGTAAACGACGAGATTCGCAAGGATCAGGCCAAGGCGCTGTGGGACCGCTACGGCCCGGCTTTGATCGCCGCCGTCGTGCTCATCATTGTCGGGACGGCCGCCTATGTCGGCTATCGCTATTGGGACGAACTTCGCGCCAACCGTTCGGGCGATGCGTATTCGCAGGCGCTGGTCCTGGCCGATAGCGGCAAGAACGACGAAGCGCTCGCCGCTTTCGCGCAGTTGGAAAAGGACGGCTACGGCGCCTATCCGCTGCTGGCGCGCATGCGCGCGGCCACCGTCAAGGCCGAAAAGGGCGATGTCGACGCCGCCGTCAAGGATTTCGACGCCGTTGCCGCCGACGCTTCCATTCCTGCCGTCCTGCGTGACATGGCAAAGCTGCGGGCCGCGCTGCTGTTGGTCGATCACGGCTCTTTCGCCGATGTGTCGGGCCGCGTCGAGGCGCTCACGGCTGACACCAACCCCTTGCGCCATAGCGCCCGCGAAGCGCTCGGTCTCGCGGCTTGGAAGGAAGGCAAGAATGCGGATGCGCTAAAACTGTTCGACCAGATCGCCGCCGACGAAGCAGCACCGCGCAACATACGCCAGCGCGCCACCATGATGGCCGGGCTGATCCGCGGTTCAGGCAGTACATCCTAGATGGGCTTCAAGGTCGCGATCATCGGACGGCCCAACGTCGGTAAATCGACGCTGTTCAACCGCCTTGCCGGCAGGAAGCTGGCGCTGGTCGACGACACGCCGGGCGTGACGCGCGACCGCCGCGTCCATGCCGCCAAGCTGTACGACCTGCATTTCGATGTGGTCGACACGGCCGGTTTCGAAGATGCCGCCGCCTCCACGCTTCAGGGCCGCATGCGCGCCCAGACCGAGATCGCCATCCACGAGGCCGACCTGATCTTCTTCATGGTCGACGCCAAGGCGGGCCTGTTGCCGGACGACAGGACATTCGCCGAAATCGTGCGCAAATCCGGCAAGCCGGTGGTGCTGGTCGCCAACAAGGCTGAGGCGCGCGGCGCACAGGGCGGCATGCTGGAGGCTTGGGAACTTGGCCTTGGCGAACCGATCCCGGTTTCGGCCGAGCACGGGCAGGGCCTGCCGGATCTGCGCGACGCCGTGGTCGAGGCGCTGGGCAAGGCGGTGGCCTTTGGCGAAGAAGAGGAAGAGGACGAGGAAATCGCTGCCAGCGAGATGCTGATCGGCGAGGACATCACCGATCCCGACGCCGAGGACGCTCACGCCTACGACGAAACCAAGCCGATGCGCATTGCCGTCGTTGGTCGGCCAAATGCCGGCAAGTCGACGATGATCAACGCGCTGATCGGCGAGGAGCGCCTGCTCACCGGCCCGGAAGCGGGCATCACGCGCGATTCCATTTCCGTCGATTGGGACTGGCACGGCCGTCAGTTGAAGCTGTTCGACACCGCCGGCATGCGCCGTAAGGCGCGCATCCAGGAAAAGCTGGAGAAAATGTCGGTGCAGGACGGCCTGCATGCCGTCCGCTTCGCCGAGATCGTCGTCATCGTCCTCGATGCGACGATCCCTTTCGAAAAGCAGGATTTGCAGATCGCCGATCTCATCATCCGCGAGGGCCGCGCGCCGGTCATTGCGTTCAACAAATGGGACATGATCGACAATCCCCAGGAAGCGCTGGCCGAACTCCGTGAGAAGACCGAGCGCTTGTTGCCGCAGGCGCGCGGCATCCAGGCGGTGCCGGTTTCGGCCGAGACGGGCCGCGGGCTCGACAAACTCATGGAAGCCGTCATCAAGACGCACCGGGTTTGGAACAGCCGCGTCTCGACCGGCAAGCTCAACCGCTGGCTGGAATCGATCCTGGCGCATCATCCGCCTCCCGCCGTTGCCGGGCGGCGGCTGAAGGTAAAATATATCACGCAAGCCAAGACGCGCCCTCCGGGCTTCGTCGTTTCCTGCTCGCGTCCCGATGCGATGCCGCAGTCCTATGTGCGCTATCTGACCAACAATCTGCGCGAGGCGTTCGACCTGCCGGGCGTGCCGATCCGCATGGCGCTGCGCACCTCCGACAACCCGTTTGCCGGCAGGGCCAAGAAGCGCTGACGCCCGCGTTTTGCGCTCACGCGTGATTTCATCGAACAGGAGTGGACATGACTGACATTTGGTTTCGTACCGGTGAAGCAACCGTTCTGGCAGCGGAAGGCCAGGTCACGGACGCCATGCCGGAAGTCGTCATCGGCTCGGTGCGCGGCCCGGTCGGTCATGCCTTCGCCGGGATGATGGGGCAGGTGAAGGGCCACACGCGCATGTTCGTGGTGCGCGATCTCAACCAGGCCGTAAAGCCGGCCACGATCATGACCACCAAGGTCACGATCAAGAGCATGGCATATGCCGAATTGCTCGGCGGCGTTGTGCAGGCGGCCATGGGCGACGCCATCGTCGATTGCCTTGCCGAGGACATCCTGCCGCGCGAGCAGGCCGAGGAACTGTGCATGATCATCACGGTCTGGCTCGACCCGCGCTGCGCCGAGGACGAAAACCTCGACAAGAAAGACCTCTACCGGACCAATTACGAGGCGACGAAGCTCGCCATTTCGCGCGCCATGACCGGAAAGCCCACGGTCGACGAACTGATCGCCAACCGCAAGACCGTCAAACACTACGCGCTGGAAGGCGTCATCGACTATTGATTTTTTGACCCGAAGTCTGCCCGCATAGGCTGGGCAGGCTCCGGGCCGGCGCGGCCGCAATTGCGCTCTGCAACAGGCTCGCCACCGCCCCTCCATGCCCACTCCGTTAACCCTCCATCAAGGTTAATGCAGCACTGTGAATCCTGTCTGGGGTTGGTAGTGTTCTGGAGAGTTTGCGTGCATCGAGGGGTTTCGAAGCGGTTGATTATTGCCGCCGCCGCCGGGAAGAAGCGTTCCTTCCTGTCTCCCGTCATCGTCGGGCTTGGCATCTGGATCGGCTTTCCGACGGTTGCCGCCTATCAGGACATGACCAGCCTGGTTTCGGGGCTGGAAGCGCCGACCCGCTGGAATGCCTATGTCGAGAAATCCGTTGCCGGTTCCGTGCACGCGGCCGAACTGCCCTTCATCGATTCGGACGTGACCGGTTCGATCTCCGGAGCCGGGGTGGATTTGCCCGGCATTGGCGCTGTTGCATTTCGTGGCAAGGGCGATGCCGCGGGCGCCATCCCCGACGAGGACCGCATTGTCCGGGCAGACAAAAAAGGCCGTATCGTAGGGGTCACGCGGGTCTCGCCGCCAAAGAATTTCAGCGCGGGGTCGATTTTCCAGCGCACCAGTTCGCTGCTTCGCCCAACGCTGAACAGCGGCCTCAAACTGACCTTCGCCAAGCCCGAGATCAAGGGCAAGGAAATACAGATCGCGGCGGCCTTCCATCCCACAGAGGACAGGAGCGCAGCGCCCGGCGTTCCCTCGATGCTGGCAGCCCTGGTCACCAACAAGCAAGCCGATGTGCTGGCGACCGCCTATGCGCCGGCCGAGCCGGACTATGCCAAGGCGTCTCCCTTCGAGGCGCTGCTGCAGGATGAAAAGCCCAATGAAGGGCGCTTCATTCCGCCGGTGGGCAAGGGCGACCATTCGTGGATGCGCAGCCCGTTGCCGGCTTCCGTCTTTTCCAAGCCGGAACAGACATGCCTCGCCAATGCGATCTATTTCGAGGCACGCAGCGAATCGCTGCGCGGCCAGGCTGCCGTAGCCCAGGTGGTTCTTAACCGCGTCCGCAATCCCGCTTATCCGGCCAGCATTTGCGGCGTCGTCTATCAGAATCAGGACTGGCGCAATGCCTGCCAGTTTTCCTTCGCCTGCGACGGGCGCAAGGACCGCATAGAAAGCCCCTCGCACTACAAGATCGCCAAGGATGTCGCCATGGCGGTTACCGCCGGCAAGATATTCATTCCGGAGGTTGGTTCCTCCACCCACTACTACGCCAGCTATGTCAGCCCGAGCTGGGCGCGGGCGATGAAGAAGATGACGAAAATCGGTCTGCATATCTTCTATCGCACTTATGGCGGCGGCTGGAGCTGACCGCTCGACCCGGCACGGCCAGCCCGGATTCGCGCCGCCAGCGCCGCGCCGTACGGCGGGCACGATGTCGCACTTGGCTAAGCGATTGATCTTGCTAGGCAAAATACTTGCTTTTGAATGCCGTAGCGTGGCTTGACGGCTGGCAACCCTCTAACTATGTTGCCCGCGACTTGGATGCGGACCGACGGCGACGTTGTGGCGGGCAGGAGGTTGCGAATGGCCGACGGAAAAAGGCCAGACGAGACCGGAAAGACTGGCCCCGGACACGAGAGCAAAGGCGACATCCGCGACGACGAACTTGAGCGCCGCCGGCGTCAGCTTGAAGCATCCCTTGCGACAAGGTTGCCAAAGGGGCTCAAGGGGACAGATAACGCGAAAACGGGTAGTTTGGCCGGGTACGGTCAGGCGCTCAAGCTATCCAGCGAATTCATTGGCGGGATAGCGGTGGGCGTCGGTATAGGCTGGATGATCGACCGCCTCGCGGGGACCTCTCCATGGGGCCTGATCGTGTTCCTGCTTCTGGGCTTTTGTGCCGGGGTGTTGAATGTGTTGCGTTCGGCCGGCCTTATTGCCGGTTCGGGCTATGAAGTTCGGGGTAGCGACCCGGACAAGGAATGAAGCGCCCCGTTGGTGGCGCGAAGAGATTTGAGAAAGCCGTGCGCGGCTTGTATGAGGATTGAACGTGGCAGCTGACAAGGTCGACCCGATCCACCAGTTCCATATCAACAAGATCATCCCGATCGACATCGGGGGGTATGATCTGTCCTTTACCAATGCGTCGCTGTTCATGGTCGTCGTCGTCATTGCGACCGGCATCTTCTTCTATCTTTCCACCGCGCGCAGCAGTCTGGTGCCGTCGCGCTGGCAGTCCTCTGCCGAACTCCTGTACGAATTCACCGGCTCGATGTTGAAAGACGCCGCCGGAACGCACGGCATGAAGTTCTTCCCCTTCGTGTTCTCGATCTTCATGTTCATACTGGCCGCCAATCTGTTCGGCCTGTTCCCGTATTTCTACACCGTCACCAGCCAGATCATCGTCACCTTCACGCTCGCCATGCTGGTGTTCGGGGTCGTCATCGTTTGCGGCCTCATCAAGCATGGTTTCGGCTTCTTCAAGCTGTTCGTGCCGAGCGGCGTGCCGCTGGTGCTGATGCCGCTGGTGGTTTTCATTGAAGTCATCTCGTTCTTTTCGCGCCCGGTCAGCCATTCAGTGCGTCTTTTCGCCAACATGCTGGCCGGTCACATCACGCTGAAGGTCTTTGCCGGCTTTGTCGTGTCGTTGAGCGCCATGGGCGCGGTCGGCATTGCCGGTGCAGCGCTGCCGCTGGCCATGGCCGTGGCCATCACGGCGTTGGAAATTCTGGTGGCGGCGCTTCAGGCATATGTGTTCGCCATTCTGACCTGCATGTATCTCAGCGACGCTGTGCATCCGGGGCACTAGGTTCGGTCGCAGCCAGGCTGCGTCGACGACAAGAGACTATTGAGACCCACAAGGAGTTAGATAAATGGAAGTTGAAGCAGCAAAGTACATCGGCGCCGGCATCGCGTGCCTGGGCATGGGCGGAGCCGGTATCGGCCTCGGCAACATCTTCGGTAGCTACCTGGCGGGCGCGCTGCGCAATCCGTCGGCTGCCGACGGCCAGTTCGGCCGCCTGATTTTCGGTTTCGCCGTGACGGAAGCCATGGGCATCTTCTCGCTGCTCATCGCCCTGCTCGCGCTGTTCGGCTGATCGATCGCTGATGGCAGGGCCGAACCGCCAGGGTGCGGTCGGCCCGTATGACGGGGACGCGTTATGTTCGTGACACCAGCCTTTGGGCAAGAAGCAACTCCAGTCGCTGCGGGCGACGCCGTGCATGCCGGGACGGAAGTTCCGTCGGGTGCGGGACATGAGGCTGCTTTCCCGCCTTTCGATCCGGCTACGTTCGCGTCGCAGATCTTCTGGCTGGTCATCACCTTCGGCCTGTTCTACCTGTTCCTGAAAAGGGTCGTGATGCCGCGCCTTGCCGGCATCTTCGATACGCGCAGCGCGCGTATTTCCCAGGACCTCGACCAGGCAAACAAGCTGAAGAGCGAGGCGGACGCCGCCGTTGCCGCTTACGAACAGGAACTGGCCGAGGCGAAGGCGAATTCCAACGCCATCGGACAGCAGGCGCGCGACAATGCCAAGGCCGAGGCGGAAACCGCCCGCAAGAAGGTCGAAGCCGGCCTGGAAGCAAAGCTGGCCGAAGCCGAAAGCCGTATCGCATCGATCAAGTCGGCGGCCATGAAGGATGTCGGCGCCATCGCGGAAAGCACCGCCGGCGCCATCATCGAACAGCTGGTCGGCAAGGCCGACAAGTCGGCCGTGGCGGCCGCCGTGAAATCCGTGGCAGGCTGAGGAAAACGTAATGGACGCAACCTCTCTCGCAACGCTTTGGGCGCTGATCTCCCTTTTCATTTTTATCGGCATCTGCCTTTACGTCAAAGTGCCGGCGATGATTTCGAAGTCGCTGGACACGCGGGCGAACAGGATCAGCAGCGAACTGGACGAAGCCCGCACGCTTCGCGAAGAAGCGCAGGCGCTGCTGGCCGAGTACAAGAAGAAGCGCAAGGAAGCCGAGCAGGAGGCCGCCGCGATTGTCGAGGCCGCCAAGAACGAAGCTGAGATGCTGGCTGCCGAGGCGCATCAGCGCACGGAAGAATATGTGACGCGCCGTACCGCGCTTGCCGAGCAGAAAATCGGCCAGGCTGAACGCGATGCCATCGCCGAGGTACGTTCCAGTGCCGTCGATCTTGCCGTGGAGGCTGCCCGCAAGCTGCTTGCCGGCCATGCCGACGCCAAGGCCGGAGCCGACCTTTTCAAGGCCTCGCTTCAGGAAGTGAAATCCAAGCTCAACTAAGGCAGTTCGTCTTTAGAAAAAAAACCGCTCGGGAAACCGGCGGCTTTTTTCGTTTTGGCCGTCAATTTGCAGCGCCCATGCGAAGCCGTCCGGGGCTATGCGCTGCAGGCTTGCGATCAGCACCAGGAGAGAGGCACACTCTCCAGCGAATCAAGCGGACATGAATGCATGGAAAGACCTTTCAGTTCCGATAGGGCAGGGGGTTACCCGGTGGCGATCGGCTGCGACGAGGTCGGGCGCGGCGCGCTCTGCGGGCCGGTTGTTGTCGCCGCTGTCTGGTTTGATCCCACAAGGATCTGCCCCGACCTCCTCGCGTCGCTCGACGACAGCAAGAAAATCAAGGCATCCGTCCGGGAAGTCCTCGCGGCACAGATAGTCAAGTGCAGCCGAACCGTTTTCGCGGCCTCCTCGGCCACCACGATAGACCGCATCGGTATTCGTCACGCCACGCTCGACGCCATGCGCCGCGCGATCACGGCCTTGGCCGGCGATTCCCCAGCCTATGTCGACGGCAGGGATGTCCCCCCTGGCGTAATGGGCGAATGCACATCGGTCATTCGCGGCGAATCGGTGATTCCCCAGATTGCGGCGAGTTCGATTGTTGCCAAGGTCTGCCGCGACCGCATCATGCGGATGCTGGCCAGCCGCCATCCGGCCTATCTGTGGGAGCGCAACAGCGGCTATGGGACCGCCGATCATCTCGAAGCGCTGCATCGACACGGTTGCACGGGTCATCACCGCAAATCGTTTGCGCCCATATCCGGCCTGCTTGGCCGGGATGCCGATCCGCGCCGCGTTGTATCCAGGGCGCCGGAGTGCGCCGCCGCCCAGGAAGGCTGGTCTTAAAGCACTCAGTGCCGGATGCGCTCGCCCGCGCTTTCGGCATAGCGCGCGAGTCCAAAAACGCGGAGCGGTCATTTTAAAAATGGAAAGAGCAAGATTCACGGTTGACAGTTCGTGTAGGTGGCGACTATATACGCCTCATCAACGAGGGCGGTTCGCCGCCGGCGCCGAAGAGGTTCG
>NZ_JBTMXB010000048.1:0-24262 GCF_054489405.1 Mesorhizobium sp. A623 | reverse complement strand
ACCGTAACATGGTCCTCGCAAGGCCCCTGTCCGAGCGCGTTCGCTGATCAAGCTACAAAGTCACCGAACCCTTTGACTGCATCCATGCACCAAAGCCCTGAACAGCGCCGATCACCCGAGCGCGCAAATCCTCTCCATATGAGCGAGACATTCGGACCTCCTGTCAGAAGGCCAAGACTCGCATCAAACCGCATCGGCGGGAATCCCTTTAATGAATCGGGAAGGACGAAAAATGCTCTAGACCATCAATTATGAGAGCTTCAGTTTTTCCAAAACTGTGGCCAGATCGGCCAATTTCGATTTGATTTCCACTTCTCTAAACCCTCCAAAACCTAGAACAAGACCGCTTCGGTCCGAGAGGCGATCTCTAAAATTAGAAAGTGGTTGTGAATAAATACCCGCCTTCTGAGCAGCAATGCTTATGGTTTTGTCGTCTGTGCCAAGGGGCAACCATCCAATGGTATTAATTCCGCTCTCTGGCACGTCGACCTCAAGCAAGCCAGACAGCATCCGTTTAGCTGTTTGGGTAAAAATGTCTCTACGTTCGCCATATAATTCATGCATCTTTTTTATATATGTCGCGAAATATCCTTCATCGATGAAAATCGAAAGTGTGGCTTGGTCCAAAGAAGACATACTTCTAGATAAAGATCCGATCGCAGTACGAAATGTCCCAATGAGATACTCTGGAATAACCATGTAGGCGATTCTTAGGGCCGGAAACAACGATTTGCTGAATGTTCCAACATATATAACGTTCTGAGAATCATCAATACTTCGCATTGAGGCGAGCGCGCGGCTGCTATAACGAAACTCGCTGTCATAATCGTCTTCAACAATCCAGCTATTATTCTTCTCAGCCCATGCAAGAAGCCTTAATCGTCGAGCAAGGCTAAGTGTGACTCCGAGCGGATGTTGGCGCGACGGCATAGTAAAAGCAATTCTCGCAGTGGAGTGGTGGCGAATTGCCCCGGATACGTCCATTCCTTCTTGATCAACGTCAATGCTTGCAACGTTGCGGCCCATTGCGCTTAGCATGATGCGTAGGTTCTCAGGCCCTGGATCCTCCAGCCAAACTTTGTCTCCCGGATCTGTGAGCAGCAGGGTAGCCAGATGGAACGCGAAATGAGCCCCGGGTACGATCAAGATATGTTCCGCATCGCAGTGGTCGCCTCGATGAACTGCCAAATATTCAGCGATGCTCCGACGCAAAGGAAGATGTCCAGCAGCATCTTCATATCCAAAGGACCACGCCATATTCTTCTTGATGTGGTTGTTTCGAATTTTCTCCCAACGGGCAAACGGGAACAAATCGTAAGCGGGCACATTGGGGAGGAATGCTATTCTTGACTGAAGTTCGAAATTTGCGTTCGATTTGGAAAATATAGAACCAACTAACGAAAGTGGCTTCTGCTTTAATTCAGATCGAGTAACGACATAAGTATTTGACGAGATGCGCGGCGGTTGATATATTTCAAGATCGCTTGAAACAAAAGTACCAGAACCGCGCTTTGCTTTCAAAAAACCTTCTAGCGCTAGGTATTCGTAGACTTGAACTATTGTTGGCCGAGATACTCCCAGATCGGCAGCCAGCACGCGCGACGAGGGCAGTCGCATGCCCGGCCTAATCGCGCCGGTCAAGACGGCATCGCGAATTTGCCCTTCAAGTTGCCTATAAATCGGTCTCGAATCTGAGCGAGCTAAATTAATAAATTGAAAACGTGTACTTTTTCTTTCAATTGTCATGAGAACGCACGTCTCTCAAAGGTCGGCTGGAAAAAAAGTCGTCTAATTATTCTTCCGGGTGTGAGAGGCTTCGGATGGCTCGAGCTCAAATCATTCATCGGGAGTATGCCCCCGGCTCAAGCGGTTACGCAAGCAAGTGAGGTGACGGGCGAGGGGTAGAGACCAGATGCCGTTGTCCAAATCGCGGGTCTTCGATCAAGCCTTATTGACATTATTCGATCGACAGCCGGTTGCGTTCGACCAGACAGCGGGTTGAAACACAGGATATTGTGCGAGGCGTAGTTTCATGTTGCGCCGCTGATTGACGTTTGCCGGGAGCACGGTTGTCTGCGCGGCCGATAGTTGATCATCGCATGATGACATTTCGCAGGAGGGACCTTCCAGTGCAATGGACGCGGTGCGAAGGTTGTAGACGTTCAACTGCAACAGAATCGGAGGAATGATGTGACCCACGTCCCTGCAGGGACGGTTCACTGCATCCGGTGAAGCGGACACGATTCAGAACGGGGGACCTACATCGCAACTCCCTTGGCTCCCAGGACCTCAGGCGATCTCGCTGGTCGACCTGACGAAAATTTCGCCAGTTGTTAGCGTTCTGTGCATTATGACGAATAGCTGGCGTGCCACAGTAACCGCAGCTCATTTGAAGCCGTCCCTCTCTGGGTTTCAATCCTCAGGTGCCAGCGAGCTGTCAACGGGCACAGGTCAAGATCACCGTAGCGGCCTCACAAAGGTGGTCCCGCAGATGACTGTCTCCACACAGCGAGATGTGGGGTGCGCGATCCTCATCCTAATATGGCGGCGAGTAAGGGATGGCTAAATTTGAAGGCCTTCCGAAAACATCTCTTTCAAAGTGGTATGCATATACACCGCGAATTGGTCAGAGTCAGGCGAGCCAATCGGGTATAACTTCTTCTCGCTACCGCAGGGAGAAGGCGGTTGACTGCGAACCATCGGGAGGAGCCACCAAATGAATAACGATATTTCTGGATGTTTAACCCAAATCGCTGCAAAGGATTTCAATCGACGTACCCTAATAAACGGCGTGGTCGCCAGCGGTGCGCTTGCTGCCGCCTCTCCATTTTTTATCCGGAAGTCATTAGCCAGTTCCGGGGAAGTGAATGTATTTGCTTGGGGTGACTATGTTCAAGCGAATATGATCGAGGCGTTCGAGAAAGAAACCGGTATAAAAGTCAACCTATCCACCTATGGCTCAAACGAAGAAGTCCAAAGCAAGCTTCGCGCCGCAGGAGGCAAGGGTTTTGATTTGATATTCCCCTCTGTGGATACGCGTCCCGAATATGACGAGGGGGATCTGCTCGCCGTAATTGATGAGTCACGTGTTAAGGTCGGGCAAATTCAACCTGCAATGTGGCGCAGTTCAGTGAGCCTGGGTGCTGTCAAGCGCGGCAAGCGTTATGAGATCCCCTTTAACTGGGGCACAGAGGGCATAACGTATGACAATTCCGCACACACCATTAAACCTGGAGAGCTATCCTTCGGTGACCTGTGGGTGGACGGCTTAGATGGCAAGGTCGCCGCCCGTCAGAAATCCATGATAATTGCGTTGGCCATCTACCTCGACTCTATCGGAAAAGTTTCGTCCAAGCGTGGGATGGACCTCTATAAGTCTGAGGCTGACATGCGACGCGTCCTTGATGGATGCCTGGAATTCTTGAAGCCACACAAGAAAAACATTGGGGCATTTTGGAACGACGCAACAGAAGCGACAACTGCCTTTACGGATTCTGGGTGCACCATTGGTCAGACTTGGGATACGACCGGTATCAAGCTGCACAACGAAGTGGACAGTAAGTGGGTGTATGCGGCACCGAAAGAAGGTGCACTTGGTTGGATGGACACGATGGCAATCCCGTCAGGCGCCGACAATATTGATCAGGCTTATGCACTGATCAACTTCCTGCTGACGCCGAAGATCGGAGGGATGCATGCCAACAATACGGGCTATAATTCCGCAGCAATTGACGCAGAAAATTTTGTTTCTGAAGAAAATAAAAAGGCCTTTAAATTGGCTTATCCGAAAGGCGCGATTGAAACTCTCTGGTGGTGGCCAATGAACACCCCTTGGTTCTCAAGTGTTCGTCAGGAGTACGTAGAGAGGATAACAACCTTATAAGCAAGAGAGATTCAATCTGGACTATTCGCGCAAAATCTGGCTCACTTGTGTGTAATAATTGAAATACGTAAGATGCGGTTTCATCCAGGGCTTGCAGACGCACTACGCGTGTCCAAAAGGACCCGGGCCGTACGGGGTATTGTTCCAATAAATAAGTGAGGTGTCGGGTCATGACGTATTTATCTCTGCGCCGGGATGAATTAGCGAAAGAACCATGCATAATCCCCTTAGGCATGGTGTAGAGTTATGCGAGGAATGGATATAGAGATACGAGATGTTTCTATACGATTTGGAGCGTTTACCGCTGTCCAACCGACTACTTTGAAGATAAACTCCGGTGAATTCTTCTCAATTCTCGGGCCATCAGGGTGTGGTAAGACAACCATTCTTCGCATGATTTCCGGGTTCTTGAGCCCCACCACAGGAGATATCTACATTGGTGGACAAAACATGACAGGAGTCGGCCCCGACAAACGGCCTACCGCTTTGATATTTCAAAGCCTGGCACTGTTCCCGCTGATGTCGGTGTGGGAAAATATAGCTTTTGGTCTTGAGATGCGTGGTTGGAGCAAAAACAAGCGCCGAGATAGGGCGCAGGAGTTGCTTGACCTCGTCGCACTTAGTGACCAAGGCGAAAAGATGCCACATGAACTCTCCGGAGGCCAACGCCAGCGCGTCGCTGTTGCACGTGCATTGGCGGTTGAACCCGCAGTATTGTTGCTTGATGAGCCCCTATCGGCACTTGACCTGAAGCTACGCCAGCATATGCGCTCTGAGCTACGTCACATTCAGAGAAAGACTGGTGTGACGTTCGTTTATATCACCCATGATCAGGGTGAAGCACTGACGATGTCGGATAGGGTCGCCGTTATGAAGGCTGGCGTAATAGAGCAGGTGGATACGGCAGACCAAGTATACAACTCACCGGCTACGGCATTTGCGGCCACCTTCGTGGGGGCAAACAACGTTTTTCGGGGTAAAATCAAGGCTCCTTCGGGCGAGACGGCGACAATAGACACTCAATATGGCCCCCTGACAGGAAGCAACCCCCAGCAGCTCGAGGTTGGCAGTTATGCGAATTTATTTGTCCGCCCTGAAAAAATGACGCTCCTATCCGCAGACGTCGACGCGGAATTCTCGGTAGCTGTGAAATTTGAAAGACGCGATCTGGAAGGGCCTTATCTCAACCTGTTCTTTAGTCATAGCGGTGTCGGGTTCTCGGTCCACTTGACCAATCTGAACGCGCCGTCTCTGCATCCCGGCGACCAGTGCATCATTGGTTTTTCCGCACGTGACGCCTTGATTCTTCCTGCCGGAGAGATGGCAGATGCGTAATCTCTTGCGCTCTTTTGGTCCCTCAATGACCTCAATAATTTTACTACTGGTAGCCACCTGGATCATCGGCATGATTGTCGGACCACAATTGATCATGGTCGAACGATCATTATGGCACAAGGACCGGGGTGGTAAGGCCGCTGAGATTTCTGCCAAGATCGACAGATTGTACAACGAAGTTGAAATTTTATCGTTTGACCTCAGCGATGCGAAAGCACGCACCTCATCAATAGATCGCGACAAAGCAATTACCGATATCGACGTGAAAATCGGTGAAAAGAGGGCGTTGATCACCGATCTCGAAACTCATGAAACAACTCCAAAAAAAATATATGGGACACGCAATTATACGCTTATGGGAATGAGTCACTTCTTTATTTTCGTAAAGACAATCCTAGCATCCGTCGCCGTTACGGTGATTGCGGTTGTCGTGTGTTATCCCATTGCCTTCTACGTCGCTAAAGTGGCTCCGCCGGGCCAGGCGGCGATCATCATGCTCGGGTTAATCATCCCTTATTCAATCAATGAGCTGCTGCGCATTTTTGCATGGTTGATGATCCTTAATTACAACGGCGTAGCAAACGCTTTGATGGGTTTTTTCGGAATTAGTCCTATTCCGTTTCTCGAGAGTGGTGCTGGCGTCTTTATCGCCATGGTTTATGCGTATGTGCTGTTCATGGTATTTCCGATATACAATGCGGTGGAGACACTTAATACCGCGCAAATCGAAGCCGCCCGCGACCTAGGCGCACCAATGTGGCAAATTCATCGGCGTATCGTCCTGCCACACGCCAAGCCGGGAATAGCCGTTGGCTGCATCATGACTTTCATGCTGTCTGCCGGTTCTTATTCTGTTCCATACATCATGACGCGCGGCACAGCTGAACCTTGGTTCACGCAACTGATATACAACAAATTTTTTGAATCAGGTGACTGGAACGCGGGGTCGGCTTATGCCTTCACCTTGGTCGTCGCATGCGTACTATTTATCGCTTTTACGATGAAATTGTTCAAGGTTGGAGTCAAGGATATTGCACGATGAGTGCGCCCTACGACACCACTTATGGAAGTACTGGTCGAATCATTCTAAATATCTATTTAGTAATATTTTTCATCTATATGTTTCTACCGATGATCTTGATGGTGGCTGCAGGTTTCAATAATTTCTCGCCGCCCTCCGTTACAACTTGGCGAGGTTTTACGTTTAAGTGGTTCGGGGTTCTGGCCGAGGACACACGGATTTGGCAGGGGCTTGTCAATTCAGTTTTGATCGCTTCTTGCGTCATTCTCATCTCGATGCCTCTCGGGCTTGCCGGCGCGTTTCTGATCACCCGAATGGAATCGCAATTCAACGGTTTTCTATACGGGATTATGATGTCGCCAATTCTGATGCCAGGAATTATCCTCGGCATATCTACTCTTATTTTCTGGCGCGAAGGCGGTGTATCAGGGGGCTTATTTACTGCCACTATCGCCCAGGCCACCTATATCTCATCTTACACGATGTTGATGTTTATGGCTCGGCTTCAGCGACAAGACGTAGCTCTCGAAGAAGCGGCGGTCGACCTCGGAGCGTCTCATATTCAAGTGTTCAGGAGGATAATTTTACCATTTCTGAGACCAACGATCCTGACCGCAAGCGTTATTGCATTCCTACAATCCTTCGAAAACTATAATACCACCATCTTTTCAATCGGCGGGTCACATACTCTTGTTACGGAAATAGGCTCCCGTATGCGCTTTGGCCTGAGCCCCATTATAAATGTCATCGGGATAATTTTTGTCAGCATTACGATAATATCCGCAATAATTTATACCGTCGCCCGAGAACGTGAAAAACTACGCGCGTCTGCAATCGCCGGCTGAGCTTAACCCAAAGAGCGATACGATATTAACATGAATATACTTTTTATCACCGCAGATCAGTGGCGCGGAGAGTGCCTGTCGGGACTGGGGCATCCCTATGTTAAGACACCCAACCTAGATAAATTGGCGGCCGATGGTGTCTCGTTCAAGCGTAACTTTGCTCAAGCAACACCTTGCGGCCCTTCCCGTGCCTGCATATACACTGGAATGTATATGCAGAATCATCGATCTGTTCTTAACGGAACTCCCTTGGATGCCCGTCATACAAACATAGCGATGGAAGCACGTAGAGTCGGCTATCGGCCGGTCCTTTTTGGGTATACAGACGTCAGCTTGGACCCACGTCAAGATGGCTCCGGCCTCGATACCCCTCTTGGGTATGAAGGCGTATTACCGGGAATGGAGCCGGTTGCCATTTTGACTTCCGATCAGAAGCTGTGGTTAGAAGATCTGGGGAAAAAGGGGTATCAAATACCTGCTGATCCTTCTCGTATTTTCGAACCTCGGGAGGTGACTCCCGGTATGGAGAACATGGGCCGGACATATGCTCCTGCCCAGTTTAAGTCGGAAGACAGCAATACGGCATTCCTCGTAAATGAGGCAATCTCGTACATTTCCTCGAGTGGAACGTTGCCTTGGTTCGTACACTTATCAATTTACTCTCCACACCCACCCTTCGTTGTACCCGAGCCATTCAACGCATTTTTCGATGCGGGGGATATGCCACTGCCCGCTCGCAGGGCCACACCTGAAGAAGAGGCAGCTCAACACCCTTGGCTGAGCCACTTCATATTTGATCAGCGAGGTGCACCCTATACCTACGGAGCGGACTCCCGTGAAAACGCGTCCTTGTCGGATAACGAAGTTCGGCAGATTCGAGCGACCTACTTTGGCATGATCTCGGAAGTCGACGCACAAATCGGTCGACTGATTGATTATCTAAAACAGGTCGGGGCGTACGACGATACCTTTATTATCTTTACATCGGACCACGGCGAACAACTTGGTGATCACTGGATGTTTGCAAAATATGGCTACTTCGATCAAACGTTTCACACGCCCCTTATTATACGCGATCCAACTCATCGAGCGGATGCATCGCGCGGCACTGTCGTCGATGCCTTCACAGAGAGTGTCGATTTGATGCCAACAGTTCTGGATGCCATTGGTGTTGATATTCCAGTTCAATGTGACGGGCACAGCTTATTGCCATTTTGCCACAATATTCAACCATTGGATTGGCGGCAGGAGTATCATGCAGAATTTGACATAAGAAGCCCGTATGAAATCGATGAGGAGAGTCCTTTCGGGTTAGGTTTAAAACGATGCACGGTCAACATCATCTGCGGCGTGCGATACAAATACGTTCATTTTGCTGGGCTGCCGCCACTATTTTTTGACCACGCAGACGATCCGAATGAATTTCTTGATCGTTCCAAGGACCCTGCTTATCTCGAGAGAGTGCTTGAGTATACTCAGAAGATGCTCAGTTGGCGCATGGAGCACGACGACGCCGCGCTCACTGACTTGCATCTAACAGGCGCCGGAGTCATCCGTAATTTGCGCCTAAGTGTCGGCCCACAAACAGGCTAAATGATATCAACCGCTTGCGATTCCATGCGGTTGAGTTGATTCGACGAGGGCGTGGACGCGATGTGGACGAAGGCGAACCGCGGGAGATACAATCGGGATGGTCTGCGCTATCCGAGTGATTTGATGAACGCAGAATGGGGTCTGGTCGAGCCTTTGATTCGCCCGCCAAACACGGCGGTCGCAGGCGTGATGTCGGTGTGCGCGAGGGTACCAGCGCAGCCCCATTTTTTCAATTATTTTTCTCAATGTCTCGACATCGAGCGCTGGCGACGCCGGGCGCGATGTTGAGACCGACTCCAGCCTGTTGGGCCTATGCCCGCCGATATCTGTACGACGTTCAAATCGCTACCGGCTCGAAAGTCACCGAGGAAGCCTTGCGGCGCATTGCGGAATTGTTCGCGGTCGAAGCAAGCATCAAAGGCCGCGGCCCCGATCTGCGCCGCGATGTCCGTCAGCGGAAAACCGTCCCGCTTCTCGGCGAACTGAAAACGTTCTTCGAGACAACGCTCTCGCTCATCAGCGGCAAAACTTCGCTGGCCAAGGCCATCCGCTACGCCCTGTCACGCTGGGAAGCACTCGTTCGCTTTACCACCGACGGCCATCTGGAAATGGAGAACAACGCCGCCGAGCGCGCCATCAGGCCGCTCGCCCTGGGACGGCGGAATTGGACCTTCGCCGGTTCTGACAGCGGCGGACAGCGCGCCGCCGCCCTTTACACAATTATCGAGACCGCCAGGATGAACGGCCTCGATCCCGAGGCCTATCTCGCCGATCTCATGGGCCGCATCGCCGACCATCCAATCAACCGTGTCGACGAGCTTCTGCCCTGGTCATGGCGCTCCACAGAGTGTCAAGCGCAAGCAGCGTGAACTGCGACTTGCGGTCATGATCGGACGCATACATGACACCGACGTCTACAAGCACCGAAACCGCATCGAGCGCTGCTTCAACCGCCTCAAACACTTTCGTCGGTTCGCCACGCGCTACGATCGCCGCACAACCCACCTCACAGGCTTCGTCCATCTCGCCGCCGCCATGATCTGGCTGCGCTGAATGTCGATTGGCTCTAATTATTTCAACGTCTCGTTATATACGAGCAGTGTCAGGGTGAAGCTGCTGAATAGGTAGAAACTGTTCTTCGGCGATCTCGGCTATCATGCCCGCATCGATGGCTCAAATATCTTCGACATAACCTGTCTGGCGCCGGACCCAGGACTGGACCAAGCGGTCGGCCAGTATGGCAAGGAAGGCGATCGACAGTCCGGCGACCAGACCAAGGCCGGCGTCGGCCTTGCCGAGTGCCACGTAAACCTGTTGCCCAAGATCGCGCGTACCGACCAGAGCGGCGATGGCCAGCATCGAAAGCGTTGCCATGATGGTCTGGTTCAGGCCGAGCATGACGACCGGCAGCGCCAGCGGCAACTTGGCCTGAAGCAAGGTTTGGGATGGCGTGGCACCCATTTGCTGCACCGCCTCCACCACGTCTGCCCGTACATTGCGCAGACCATGCTCGACATAACGGATGGGCGGCACGATGGCATAAAGCATGATGGCGATGAGGGCGGTGAACTCTCCGACCTTGAACAGCATCAGCGCTGGGATCAGGAATACGAATTGCGGCATGGTCTGCAGTGCGTCGCAAATCGGCTTGAGCAGGCCCGAGACGCGATCGCTGTGGGCGGCCCAGACGCCAAGCGCGCCGCCTATGGCCAGGCACAGCACCACCGCCAGCGTACTCAGATAGAGCGACTGGCCAAGCGGCGTCCATAAGCCGGCGAGCAGGATCAGCCCGAAGCCCGCACCGGCAAACAGCGCCAGCCCGGCTCCTGAAATTTGCCAGGCGAGCAGTATCATAGCCAAGATGAAGACAGGCCAGGGAAGGCCGGCAAAACCGACATAGAGCAGCAGGCCGATTGCCAGCACCGCGACCGCCGGTTGCCAGCCGAAGCGGCGCAGGAGAAAGGCGGCGCCGGCCAGCAGCAGCGTTGCGTAGGCAAGGCTCATGGGTAGCGTCAGGGAAAAGCCCCAGATCGCCGGTATAGCAGCACCCGAAATTCCGATCCTGAGCGGCAGGAACAGGCTGTAGAGCGCGCCATTGCGAATGTTGCTGAAGAGCCAGCCGTAATCGCGCACGATGCCGAGCAGCCACTGGTTGACGCCGCCCGCATGGCCACGCAACCCCACTTGCGGCAAAAGAGTTCCTTGCGGCCATAAAAGCCGTAACACGATCACCGTGACGGCCGCCAAAGCAAGCGCCGTCAAGAGGCGGCGCCGCGTCATCCACTGCATGGCCTGGGTCGGGCCGTACGGCCGTTCTTTGGCGAATCCCAGCGTCATGCGGTCGATCAGAATGGCTAGCAGGGCGATAACCAGACCCGACAACATGCTTTGGCCGAACTCGGCCTTGCGCATGGACGACAGCACCTCCCAGCCAATATCCTCGAAGCCGCCGATGATTGCCGCGATGATCACCATCGACAGCGCCGCCATCGTGGTCTGGTTGAAGCCGATGAGGATTTGCGGCAGCGCCGTCGGTATTTCCACATGCCAGAATTGCTGGCGGCGCGTGCAGCCGCTCATCAGGCCGGCTTCACGTATGTCGGCGTGGACTCGATCGAGGCCGAGCATCGTGTTGCGCACCATGGGCGGGGTGGCATAGATGGCGCTGGCGATAAGGCCCACCACCGGGCCGAAACCGAACAGCAAGAGCAAGGGGATGAGATAGGCGAAGGCGGGCACCGTCTGCATCAGGTCCAACATCGCGGAAAGAACAGGGCGTAACCGCTGGTATCTCCAGCCGAGCACGCCCAGCATGAAGCCGGCCGCGATGGACATCGGCACGGCAATCAGGACCAGTGACAGCGTGCTCATGCTCTGCGGCCAGTAGCCGACGACCAGCATATAGGCTAATGCCAGAATGGCGAAGAGAGCGAGGCGCCCGCCGCCGGCCTTCATCGCAAGCGCTGCGGTCGCCAGCATGACGGCGGGCCATGGCAGCCAGATCAGGCCTTGGCGCACGCTGCGCATCGGCCAGTCGAGCAGAGCCGAAACGGCGCGGAACGCAGGCTGGACCACCGGCACGACCGCATCGGAGACGACATTGATGCCCGCCGCTAGCGGCAACGTCCAATCCGTGGGAAAATTCACCAGCCACGGAAATCGCGCTTTCAACGCAAGGCAGGCTGCTGCGAAAGCCAGAAGCGCGCACCAGGCCCATAGGCTACCCGCAACCACCAAATACGATGTGGCCCGTCGCGGGTTGCCGGCGCTGGTCGTCGCCGTCATGCCCTTGTCCGTCGCGGGTTCCCCCGCTCCAGTACGGCCAGGACATCGCCGGCCTCGATCACCCTCGGCGCTTGCCCGGCCTTGCCGGTAACGCCGAAAGCACGGCATCCCGAGAGAAGCCTCGGTACTAGTTCCTCGATGCTGATATCGGCGGGAACGCTTTCTTGTGGGATCGTACCGCTCGCAGGTCGCGCCAGATCGCCCGCCTTGATGACGCGCAGCAGCGGCGTGTCCTCGGTGAACTGCGCCACGTAATCGTCGGCGGGATTGAGCACGATGTCGACGGGGCGGCCGATCTGCACGATCCGGCCGGCGCGCATAATGGCCATGCGGTCGGCCAGCCTGAACGCCTCGGCCATGTCGTGCGTGATGAAGATGATCGTCTTCTTCAAGAGGCGTTGCAGTCGCAGAAATTCTTCTTGCATCTGCCGCCTTATCAACGGGTCGAGTGCGGAGAAGGGCTCGTCCAGAAACCACAATTCCGGCCCTACCGCCAGCGAACGGGCAATGCCGACCCGCTGTTGCTGGCCACCGGAAAGCTGGTGCGGAAAAGATGCTTCGCGGCCTTCGAGGCCGACGAGCACAATCATTTCCCTGGCGCGGGCTTCGCGCTCCTTGAGCGGCCGGCCCTGTATCTTGAGCGGAAAAGCGACGTTGTCGAGTGTGCTCAGATGTGGCAGCAGGCCGAAATTCTGGAACACCATGCCCATGGCGTGGCGGCGCAGTTCAATCAGATCCTTCGGCGTCGCCCGGGCCAAATCCTGCCCGTCAAGCAGGATTTCCCCCGCATTCGGTTCGATCAGCCGCGAGAGGCAACGCACCAGCGTCGACTTGCCGGAACCCGACAACCCCATGATGACGAATATCTCGCCGGCCGCGACTTCGAAACTGGCATCGGCCACCGCCGGGATATGACCCTCCGAGCGCAGCCGCTCGCCAAGCCCATCTGGATCGATGACATAGCCCCGGGAGTCGAAATAATAGGCGGGGCGCCGCCCGTAGACCTTCCAGACGTTACGGCAGGAAAGCTTGATCGGCGGCGCCTCGCTGTTCATGGCATACAGTCTCCCTGAATTTTCGATTGGCAACAGGCTACCATGTCAATCTGGGAACTCACCCCTTGGCCGCGTCCACCCACGGTTTCCAGACGGCTTCGTTGTTGCCTAGCCATTCCTTGACCACGGTATCGATATCCTTGCCCTGCTTGTCGATGGCCAGCATCATCTTCTGCTGCTCGGTGGCATCCATCGTGAAGGCCTTCAGGAACGCATAGGCGGCCGGCCATTTTTCGCCGAAGTCCGACCAGACGACCTTGTCGACATCAGGGGGCGTTATGCAATGCTCGTTGTTCTGTTCCTTGCAGGGCGGCATCTTCACCCAGCCTACATCGTTTTCGGCCAGGGCATAATGGGGCCCCCAGAACATCATGATCAGCGGCGTCTTGGCGGCTTCGGCAGCCTCCAGTTCCGCCACCAGCGCGCCTTCTGAACCGGATGGAACCGCGACATAAGGCAGGTCGTTGTCGGCAAGGATGGTTGCTGCGCGCGAACCCCAGTCCGCCGGATAGTCAAGGAAGCGTCCGCTGGGCGCGGTTTCCGGCGTCGACAGCGCCTGCACGCAGTCCGGCTTTTCCAACGCAGTCCAGTCGGGAAGGCCGGGGCAGACCTCTTCCATGAACTTCGGATAGAGCCAGCCTTCCTCGGTTTTCAGCTTGAGCGAACCAATGTCCTCGATCTTCTTCTCGGCCAGCACCTTTGGAAAGATGTCGCCGACATTGTTCAGCCATATCTCGACCGAGGCGCTGAGTGTGCCATCGGCCAGGCCCAAAAAGTGCGGGAAATTGCCGGCGGTCACATATTCGACCTTGTAGCCGAGCTTTTCCAGCAACTGTCCGGCAATGTGCGTGGAGATATGCGCGCCGGTCCATTCCAGCATGGCGAGCTTGATCGGCTCGTCCTTGACACCAAGTTCGGCCGCCTGCCCCGGTGCGGCGGCGGCAAGCAGCAGCGCCAGCCCGATGCCGGCGCCTTTCACGATAGTCGATTTCAACATGGCCATTCCCCTGTCGGTTTGACTTTCACTCGTCTTCGCCCTGACCTCCTCCCGTGAAGGCCGAACCTCTGAGCAGACACGCTACCAGAGCGCGCCGCCGGTAATCTGGATATTCTCCATCGTAATGCCCTTGGCTGCATCCGAACACAGGAAGGCGGCAAGGGCTGCGATTTCCTCCGGCTGCATCATGCGGCCTTGTGGATTGGCTTTGCGGAATTCGTCCATCAGGTCTTCGGCGCTGCGCCCCTTGCCCTCGCGCTCAACGACTTGCGCCACGTTGCGGCGCATCAATTCCGTCTCCACCCAGGTAGGGCTGATCATGGTGCAGGTGACGCCATGCGCGGCCCCCTCCAGCGCCACACAACGGGTCAGGCCGAGCAGGCCGGCCTTGGACGCGCAATACGCAGGGTTGTCCTTCCAGCCGACCGTGGCGGCGGTCGATCCGATATTGACGATGCGCCCCCAGCGGCGTTCGATCATGCCGGGCAGCAGGGCGCGGATGACCCGGAACGCGCCGGTGAGGTTGGTGTCGACGATCTTCTCCCATAGCTCGTCGGAATGGCCGCATACCGGCTGCTCGGCGGTCGTGCCGGCGGCGTTGACGAGGATGTCGGCCGGCCCAATGGACGCTACCGCGTCTGCCACGAAGCCTGCGGTCGCTTCGCTGTCGCGCACATCCAGATGCGCGGCGTGGATTTTTGTGCCGTGGGCAGAAAGGGCCGCCCCTACCCGCTCGATTTCGTCGGCACCGGGATAGTAGGCCGCATCGGTCCGGGTCGCACCGGCAGGCGCGACATAGGAGCCGACGGCGACATTCGCGCCGGCCTTGGCGAGCGCGGTGGCGATTGCAAAGCCCATGCCGGAAAACCCACCAGTGATGATGGCGCTACGCCCGGAGAGATCGGTCATTCGTGAAAACCTCCGTATGTCGGACCTCCACGGCGAGAAACGCCGAGATCACACCGCAAGATAGCCTCCATCGACCACCATTTCGGAACCGGTGACGAATTTCGATTCATCCGAGGCGAGGTAAAGCACCATGTAGGCGATGTCGTTGGGTTCGCCGAGGAAGCCGATGGGATGGCGCGACAGCGCCCTGGCTTTTTCTGCCTCCAGCTTGCCGAGGTCGCGAAGATAATTTTCCGTCTGCGGCGTCCAGATGTAGCCTGGATGGATCGAATTGCAGCGGATGCGATAGCCCTTTTCCGCACAGTGCACGGCGACCGCCTTGGTCAGCGTGCGCACCCCGCCCTTCGATGCGCAATAGGCGGCAAGATCGGCTTCGCCGATAATGCCGTCGATGGACGAAAGGTTGATGATCGAGCCGCCGTCGCTCTTTTTCATCAGCGCGATGCCCTGCCGGCAGCCGAAAAACACGCCGTCCAGGTTGATGGCCATCGTGCGCCGCCATTCCTCGAGCGTCGTTTCCTCGATGTTCTTGGCGACCGCAATGCCGGCATTGTTGACCAGCACGTCGAGCCGCCCGAACTTTTCCTCAATCGCCGCCATGACGCGCGGCCAGTCTTCCTCCTTGGCGACATTGTGATGGATATGCAGGCTGGACGCGCCCATCCCCTCGACCAGTTCGGCCGTCTGCCGCGCGGCGCCCTCATCGATATCGGTCACGACAACAGCCGCGCCCTCGCCTGCCAGCAACAACGACGACGCCCGCCCGAGGCCCATGCCGGCCCCGGTGACGAGCGCCACCTTACCCTGTACGCGATTCACGCCATCAACCTCCTTGGAGCGGCTTCCCCAGCCAGTCGCGATAGAACCCCTCAAGGTCCGGCTCAAAATCGTGGACGATCGGGTAACCGGGCGCGGCGGCCTCCACCTCATGCACCGTTCCGCATTCCGGGCAGATGAATTCGCGGATTTCCATCCAAGCCGGATCGGGTATGTCGCTGTTCGGATAGATTTCGCGCAGGCTCTCCTCGGTATCGCGCACGTTGATCGCCGCCTGCAGCTTCCAGTTCTTGCGATAGTCGCCGAAGGAATGGCCGCATTCACATTTGGTCACCCGCTCATCGCCGCTCTGGCAGATGAACAGATGGTCGCTGACTGGCAGCAGGATCGGGTCATGCCAGCCAACGCGGTCCTGCAGCACGGCGACATATTTGAAGAAACGGTCGTCATCCTTGTAGGCGCTCATAATGCGCTTGGTCTGCTGCCAAGGCAGCTTGCCCGCCACCAGGTCGCCGATCACTTCCTTGCTGTATGAAGTCATATCCGGTCACTCCACGCTGAAAGCCGACTTGCCGTCGACATTCCAGAAATCGGAAAAGTCCTTGGTGAAACGCGCCGAAAGCTTCATTGCGCTCGCATACATCCTGCGCACTTCCGGCGCGAAATCGGCCTTTTCGACGCGCCCTCGCTCACCGGCGATCCACTCGGATACCGGCACCGCTTTGGCCAGACGGTCCTCCCGCATTTCACTGCGGCGACGGCCCGTGGCCTCCAGGTCGGCGCGCGGGTAACCGTCCTCGTCGTCGTTCAGCACGATGCCGAACACGTCGTGTGCAGCTTGCGTGGTCAGGAACCCGTTTTCGACATCTATGGCCGTCTTGAGCGGGTCGCGTTCCAGCACATCGCCATAACCGCCGCCGCCATTGTAGGAATGGCTGAAGATGTCGCCGGCCTTGTGCGGCGCGGTGATGTAAGGCCCCTCGATCGTCGTGTGCTCACCTCCGAAACGCAATTCGAGGTCCGAGCGGTGTGGATTGGTGCCCGGCGCATGCGCCAGCGGCGCTCGCTTTTCGGCAAGCTCATGGATGTTGCTGTTGCGCACGGCGTGGTGTTTCTGGCAGGTCGGCGCCGGATAACCGCCACACAGGCCGCCATTGTCGAAGACGCGGGAAGAATGCTCGGACGTGACGAGACGCAAATGGTCGGTCTTGTTGATCACCCAGGTCGAGACGAACGAGCAGCCGCCGCGATATTTGCCTGCGCCGCCGGAATTGGCGACGATCGAGCGGCCGATATAGACCATAGGCATCGACTGTTCCCAGACCTCGATATTGCCCATGTCGCTTTCCGGGTTCCAGCCGACATAGGCGGTATCGAGCCCGTCCTTGATGGCAAGCGCTCCCGAGCCGGCCGCGGCGCATTCGAAATGCGCCATGCCGAACGGGGTGCCGTACTGGCTGGTGCCGCCCATCTCGATCATCGGGCTGTTGACCTGGCCAACGAAGGCCTCCTCGACATAGCCGCGCGCGATGAAGGAGCGCGACAACAGCCGCTGGAACACGCCATAAGCCGGAAGCAGCAGCGCCCACGACGTTGCCGTCGCCACCATTTCGTTGTCGGGATTGGTCCAGGTGCCGTAGGGCAGCTTGGTGTGGGTCGCCATCCAGGCCCCGTCATTGACCAGGCCCTCGAAATTCATGTGCTGCGTCAGCGTCACGAACATCCCACCGTCCATGCCGGCCGGTGTGCAGTTCATCGAGTGGTAGCCCCAGGGCTGGGTGCCCTCGAAGTCCATGATGATGGTGCCGTCTGTGGTGATCTCCATCTCGATGGGAATGTTGTAGAGCCAATCTGGCTCGCCCAGCGGCTGGTAGCCGAGCTTGCCCTTGGTAACATGGCCATAGAAGGTGTGGCCACGGTAAATGCCTGGCACCGTGAGTTGGCGCGTGCGGGCAAGCTGGGCGCGTCGACCTTCCTCGATGAATTCCTTCGACACTTTCATCCAGTAGTCGAGGCCGATCTCGTCGATCAGCGCCTTTACGCTTTCGCGCATGTCGATGCAGGAGGCGACCTTGGCCTTTTCATCCAGCACCCAGTAGATCGGCATGCGCAGATTGCGCTCGCAGCGGATGACATAGTCACGACGGATCTCGTCGTTCTCGCCGATCTTCTCGGCGCACACGAACAGGCCCTCGGTGAAGCGCTCCTGCGCCAGCGCCACGTCGCCGCCGGGCGTGATGCCGCCCGCTTCCAGTTCGTGACAGACCGCGCCGGCCCAGCCGACCAGCGTTCCCTCATGGAAGATCGGCACCACGTCCATGACGTCGGGAACCTGAACCGTGCCGATGAAGGCGTCGTTGTTGGCGAAGATATCGCCATCGCGGATTTGCGGGTTTCTCTCGTAGTCCTGCTTGATCATCCACTTGATGAAGCGGCTCATCGTGTGGACATGCACCATGATGCCGTTGGACAGCGCGATGGCGTCGCCTTCGGGCGTATAGATTGCCACCACCATCTCGCCGACCTCTCGCACGCCGGGCGAAGCCGAGATGCGGCGGGCCATTTCGCGGGCCGACACGCAATAGGCGCGCAGCTTGGTGTGCAGCGTCTCGAACTTCAGCGGGTCCTGGTTGCGCAGGCTCAGTTCCGTGATGCCGTTATAGCAGCCGGTTTCCTCCATCAGCCGTTCGGAATCGAGCAGCCTATCGTGGAGGCCAAGCGCCGAGGCGGGTTTGTCCAACATGTCGATTACCCTCTCAAGCATGGGAATAGTGAAGCAGCGTCCACTCGTCGACGAAGACGCGGTCTTGCGGATGGACGACAAGCGTGGTGGCGGGATGTTCCACGATGGCCGGCCCAATCACCTCATGGCCAGGCTGGAGCAGGTCCATCTCGTAAAGATTGGCCTTGTACCAACGTCCGCCGATATAGGCTTCGCGCACGCCCTTATGCGCGGATGAAGGATCGGCCCTGCCAAGCGGGCGCTTCAGAAGCACGGGCTTGACCTTGTCGGCCGTGGCGATCAAACCGAGTTCGGTGATCGAGAACCCGACTTCGCCATAGCGCGACACGCGGTGATTGACCTTGGCATAGACCGCCTCGAATTCGTCGATAACCTTGCGCATGTCGTCGGCGGTGCGAATGGCCGACAGCGGCGCCATGACCTCGACGTCCTCCAACTGGCCGGTATAGCGCATCATCAGGAATGGCACGGTCTTGATCTTGTCGCGGGGGTGCCCGTCGACGATCATCTCCTCCACCGCAGCCTTGGTCAGGTCGTTCCAGACGGTTGTGACCTTCGCCCCAAAATCCTCCAGCGCCTGATCGGACGCCGTTGCGGAAATATCGATCTGAGTCGAAACGGAGTGCCGACGCATGAAGTCAGCAGTGGTGCAACCGAAGGCCGAGAAGGCGGCGGCGAACTGGAAGGTGATGATATCCTTGAAACCAATTCCGCGCGAGCAGCCGGCCAGATGCAGCGGCCCCGAGCCGCCGTAGGACAGCAAGGTGAATTCTGAAGGATGAATCCCCTGCCCGGAAATCACGCGCCGCAGCGCATTGTTGGCGTCGTCTTCCAGCATCTCGATCATGCCTTCGGCGGCTTCTTCGACCCCGACGCCAAGAATATCGGCACATTTCTGCTTGAACGCCTTGCGGGCCTTGTCGACTTCCAAAATGACCTTGCCGCCAAGGAAATAGTAGGGGTTCAGCCGCCCGAGGATGGCGTCGCAATCGGCGATGGTCGGCTCGGTCCCGCCCTTTGCAAAGCATATTGGACCGGGGTCCGCGCCCGCGCTTTCCGGCCCCAGAGAAACCTTTTTGGTCAGCGGATCGACCTTGAGGATCATGCCCGCGCCCGCGCCGATCGTATCGAGAGAGAGCGTCGGCACGTTGAGTTTGAAGCGAGCCATCAGCGGCTCGTTCTCGATGCGCGTCTGGCCGCGGGTGATGACGCCCATGTCGAAGGAAGTACCGCCCATGTCCGAGCAGATGAGATTATCGTTGCCAATCAACTTGCCGACATAGGCAGCACCGAGGATGCCGCCGATCGGGCCGGAAATCATCGTCTCGTGCAGGCGTGGGTGGTTGATCGAGGTCAGCCCGCCGAAGGACAAAAGCGTTTGCACGCCATACTTGAAGCCGTATTTCTTGGAAACGTCCTCGATGCCCTTGAGCTGCATGCGGCCGCGCGACGTCGCATAGGCCTCGATCAGTACGCTGTTCAGCCGCGACTGCTCGCGGATGACGGGCCGCACTTCATGCGAGGTGTAGACGAGGATATCCGCGCCGACCGCCGCGATCTCCTCGCGGCAGATCTCAGCGATACGCTTTTCATGCGTCGGGTTGACGTGCGAGAAGATAGTCATGATGCAGATCGCATCCACCTTGTCGGTAATCAGCTTTTTTGCAGCCGCCGAAACCTCATGCTCGTAGAGCGGCAGCACGATGTCGCCGAACTGGTCGATGCGCTCGGTGACGCCATGGGTGCGCCGGCGCGGCACCAGCGGATCGGGATGATGATGCGTCACCGCATGCAACCGGTCGGCGTAGGAATAGTCGGCCCAGGCCTGCAGCCCGCGCCCCATCAGGATCATGTCTTCGAGACCCTTGGTGGTTATCAGGCCCAGCTTTTTGCCCGTGCGCGACAACAACGTGTTGAGCATGCCGGTGCCCGAGTAGAGCACGACGTTGACGCCCGAGAATAAGGCCTCCAGCGAAATGCCCCAGGCATCCGCCGCGTCCTCGGCCGAAGCCAGAAACCCTTCCGCCTCGTTCTTGGGCGTCGTTGCCGACTTACCGATCTTGAAGTGTCCGTCGGCATCGACAAGGATGGTGTCGGTCATGGTGCCGCCGGCGTCGATACCGATTACAATTGGCTGGGTCACGGTCGCCTTCCAGGGATTTGTTAAGTTGACCCTAGCCTAGATCTGGGCGACGACTTGACGCCATATGCCTAAAGACACAATGACGGACAGGCAGGGAGGGCCGAAAAAACATCATGCGCATGGGCAAGGTCTGGGAACCGCTGGCAAAGGCGATCGCAGCGAGCGGCACGCAGGATCATGTCGATTGCCTGATCGACCTGATCGGCGCCGACGTGCCGCACGACCTCGTGACCGTGACCCGTTACTCGGCCACCAAGATGCCTGAGTTCGTCAAGCACCGGCGTTTTTCCGACGAAATGGTGCGCCGCTACCTTAATGACTATTACGTGTTCGACCCGTTCTACGCCTGGTGGCGGCGCGAACGCCGGCGTGGCATCGTCCCTCTGAAGCGGTTGGCCGACGACGAGGTGAAACGCGGCCGCTACATCGCTGAATTTCTAGCACAGTCGGAGATTTGCGACGAAGTCGGCATCCTGCTCGAAGACGGCGGCGACTGGTGCCTCGGCATTTTCCTCGACCGTTCGACAAAGCCGTTCCGCGACAGCGAGATCTTGACGCTGAATGATCGCCTTCCCGTATTCGCATCCCTGCACGCGCTCGACATTAAGGCACGCGCCCCCGATTTCTCGCGCACCACCGCACCCGTCGGAATCGGCGCTACGCCCCGCAAGGAGCCGATTATCGGCGACGGGCTCTGGCCCGAACTCAGTCAGCGCGAACGCGAACTCGTCCAGTTGGTCCTCGCCGGGCACCCGACCGTGACCGTTTCAAGCCGGTTGGGCATTACCGTCGGCACGGTAAAAAACCACCGCCGACGCATCTATGAAAAGCTCGACATCACGACGGAACGAGAACTGTTCCTTCAGTTCTTTCAACACCTGCCGCAGACCTGATGAAAGAAGTGGTCAGCCAGTCGCCTGCGCCCTTCCATGTGACGCCGCGTGGCTTCCCGGGGCCAAACCTACCTTCGATGACCGTATTCGATAAGTTCGGGTAACGCATTCCACTGAACCATCTGAGTACTCGCCTCATACGCGAAGGCTTGATCTTCGATCCAGACGCTGGCCGATCACAGGTGGGCGAGGTCAATCTGTTCGCTGCAGCACTCGTTTCGATCTTTTCCACCGCCCAGAATCTCCTCGTTTCATCGCCTCCAATCGCTCCGCATCTCAAATACGTTTCCATTGTCATCCGGCGGCCACATCGGCCACAAACTGCGATTCTCTGAAGCAGCGCGGATCCCTTGCGTGCCGCACCCATATGGCCAGCCAGGTACTGGAACAGCCATCGCGGTCAAGAAACACATGAGACCGGGTATCGTCGCCACAATAATGGGCTTTGGAATCCGCTGGCGGGCTTCGGGCTAGGCGCGATCATCGGCGGCACAATCGCGAACCAGTAGCAGTCGCCGCGTACGCGTCCGATCTTGGCCGCCTATTGAGCCGCGCCCGATTACCGTAGTTTCGCGGTTGGGGCGCGCAGAGTGTGATTGAGTGTGAGCGTGTCCACTGTTTTGGAATGGACACTGCGTACTGATGACTGGACAACCCCCTTCACCTGTTGTCAGCGATTCCGGAGCTCTGGACGTCGAGGTACCAGTGCTTCATCCTGCGCCTCAGACACCCCGCCGCAAGCGATCCGTAGGACGGCGCTGGAGCCGCGCCGACAAATGGCGGATTGTCGAGGAGAGTTATCAGCCAGGCACATCGGTATCGCTGGTCGCGCGCCGCTACGATGTGAATGCGAACCAGGTCTTCAACTGGCGCCGCGAAGCGCGGGATGGCCGGCTCGGCAACCGGCTGGATCACGCCGTCGCGACCCCTGTAGGCGCATTTCGGGCGGCGAGATAAAATCGCCCGGACCGCACGGCGTCACGCCCAGCCGTTCCGATACGTCCTCGCCGATCAGAATCAAAAACACTGATGCCTTTATCCTCTTCGACGAAATTGCGGACCACCGCGATAGGCGACGAAGGATAAAACGGCAAAGATCGTCTTCTATTGCCAAACGAAATCGTTTCGCTGGGAACCAAACCTCTAATCCTAAATCAAATGATTGATGGCCGCGTTCACGTTGAAAAATGCGATGAAGTTCCTTGTCGACACCGGCAAGTCGTCACGCCCGTTCTCTAAATGTAATCCAACGGTTTCCGAACATCACTGCGGCGCGACGCAGATGCCGGTGGGTAAAAGGCAAAGTGACGAAGCGCTGCTCGACCGTCTGCAGCGCGCCGCGTTTGGCTACTTCTTGCAGTCGGTCAATCCGGCCAATGGGTTGGTTGCCGATACCTCGCGCGAAAACTCGCCATGCAGCATTGCCGTCGTCGGGTTTGCGCTGTCGGTCTATCCAGCCGCGGTAGAGCGCGGCTGGATGACGCGTGCGGATGCGGTCAGCCGCAGCCTTTCCGTGTTACGTTTCTTCAGCGACAGCGATCAGAGCGGCGACCCCGGAGCAACCGGGTATAAAGGCTTCTACTACCACTTCCTCGACATTCGGACAGGTGTGCGCGTCTGGCGCTGCGAATTGTCGATGGTCGACACGGCGTTGCTGATTGCGGGCGCCTTGACGGCCAGCGCGTATTTCGATTCGGATAGCGACGAGGAATCGGAATTGCGCCGGATCGTTGATACGCTTTACCGCCGCATCGACTGGATCTGGGCGCTGGGCGGCGAGACAACCATTCGACTAGGCTGGAAGCCGGAGTGTGGGTTCCTGCACTACGGTTGGGAGGGCTACAACGAGGCTATCGTGCTCTATGTGCTCGCGCTGGGTTCGCCAACACATCCACTAGAGGCGCACAGCTATGAAGCATGGACCGGGACCTACCAATGGGAGAATTTGTATGGCCACGATTTTCTGTATGCCGGACCATTGTTCGTCCATCAGTTCTCCCACGCATGGATCGACTTTCGCGACATCCGGGATCGTTTCATGCGCGAGAAGAAGTGCAATTATTTCGAAAATAGCCGGCGCGCCATCGAAGTTCAGCGCGAGTACACGCGGCGCAATCCCCACCGTTTCGTTGGCTATGACGAAAGTTGCTGGGGCCTGACAGCCTGTGACGGCCCAAGCGATCAGCCGCCGTCATCGACAAGGCGGCATCGCCTGTTCGGCTATGCGGCGCGTGGCGTGCCTTATGGGCCCGATGACGGCACGCTTGGCGGGTGGTCCGCGCTGGCGTCGCTGCCGTTCGCACCCGAGATTGCCTTATGCGCTGCGCGCGAGATGCTCCGCCGCTATCCCGAAATGCTGTCAACCGAGCAATACACGAGCAGTTTTAATCCAACACTCACGAGCGCGGGAAATGGCGCCTGGGCTTCTGCCGGCCACTTCGGCCTCGACCAGGGGATCGTGGTGATGATGATCGAGAATTATCGAACCCAACTGATCTGGCGACTGACGCGGAGCGGTAACTACATCGGCGCAGGATTACGGCGCGCCGGATTCCGCGGCGGCTGGCTGTAGAAACTACTTGGATCCATGGACGACAGCAATTGCAAGAGTTTAGCAAACTAATCTCGACCGCCCCGGATGATGCTTACGAGCACGAACGGTTGAGTAACGTGCGCCCGGTTGATTGGCACAATCCACAGCCTGCTGGCCGATATGGCTTGGTGATCATCGGCGCCGGTACGGCGGGATTGGCGGCGGCGTATGCCGCGACGGCAATGGGCGC
>NZ_JBTMXB010000047.1:0-25393 GCF_054489405.1 Mesorhizobium sp. A623 | reverse complement strand
AGCATGATGACGGTGAAAGGCGCAATCAGCGCGTTGCGCAGCGCGTGCTTCATGACCACGCTTCTGAAACTCAGGCCCTTGAGGCGCGCGGTGCGGATATATTGCTGCGTCATCACCTCGACCATCGAGGCGCGCGTCATGCGCGCGATATAGCCGATGCCATAGATCGCCAGCGTGAGGACCGGCAGCGTGAAATTGTAGAAGGTGATGCCGTCGAAGGTAGCGCTAGCGGCGGAACCGTTGAACCAGCCGAGCCATGTCGCGAAGATGACGGTGAAGATGACGCCGGAAACATATTCGGGCGTCGCCGTCGAGGCGATGGAGGCCACCGACAACACCCGGTCGGTTCGCGAGCCTTCGCGCATTCCAGCCAATATGCCGATCAAGAGCGATACCGGCACCATAACCAGAAGCACAAAGAACATCAGGATGCCGGTGGCCTCGAGCGCCGGAAACAGCTTGGCGGAAACCGTGGTCCTGAACTTGGTCGAGCAACCGAAATCGCCCTCCAGCACGCCAGACAGCTTGGGCGTGAGCGATTCGTCGCAATAATTGAAACGCGGCTGCGCCTCGCCCGTCTCGCTTCGGCCGGGCTGTTTCGGCCACACCCCGATCCACTGCGCATATTGCTTCAGGAACGGCTCGCGGTAGCCATTGCGAACCAGCCAACTGTCGACCTCGACTTGGGTGGCGCGACTGTTGGTCTGCGCCAGGGCAAGCTTCTTCAGGTTGGGTTCGAGATTGACGAGATAGAAGACGACGAGCGTCAAGCAAATCATGGTGAAGACCATGGTCGCCATCCGCCGGGCTATGAACGATATCACCTAGGCCCCTCCTCGAGGCTTGGGGTTGAGTCGTTTGAACGCCGGGTCCGGTTGGGCCGCATATACGCTCTAAACTTGATGACCATCGAACTGAAGGCCGAATGCCGGTGTTCGGCTCGATGCTCTGCAAAATGTTCCCGTTATGGGGGAAGCCGCAAAGGCTCCCCCTATTTTCTTGGCCTGATAATATCAGGCGTTCGGATCGATCCAGGTCCGTTCGTAATTGTCTTCCATCGTGGGATGCATCGGGTTGTTCTTCACCTGCTTCGTCGAGTGGTTGAAGAGCGACAGCCAGAACGGCTGGATGATGACACCCGAATCCTGAAGGATTTGCTCGATTTCCTTCATGTTTTCCTTGCGCTTTTCCGGGTCGGCAATGGCGAGCGCTTCGTTCAGCTTCTTGTCGAATTCGGGATTCGCGTAAGCCGATTCATTCCAGGACGAGCCCGTCGTGTAGCCAAGTGACAGCACCTGAACGCCGAGCGGGCGCATGTTCCAGTTGGTGGTCGAATAAGGATATTTCGTCCAGTCATTCCAGAACGTCGCGCCTGGCAGCACGGTACGCTTGACCTTGAAACCGGCCTCTCGAAGCTGGGCCGCGATCGCATCGCCGGTGTTCTTGTGCCAGTCCTCGTCGACCGTGATCAGTTCGTGCTCGAAGTCCATCTGGCCGGCTTCGGTCATCAGTTTCTTGGCGCCTTCGATATCGCGGCTCTTCTTAGGAAGCTCGTAATATTCGGGATGGATCGGGCAGACGTGGTGGTTCTCGCCGACGGAGCCGTAATTGTTGTAGCCGAGTTGCAGCACGGTGGCGTTGTCGACAGCCATCTGCAGGGCGTTGCGCACCTTCTGGTCGTCGTAAGGCTTGTGGCCGATATTGGTGCGGCAGGTGATGGTGGTGGCTGTCTTGGATTCCGACTTCACCAGCCCCATGTCGTCGAGGATCGTCACATAATCCGCCATGGTCTGGTGGACAGTGTCGATCTCACGCGATTCAAAGGCGCTGACCGTCGCCGACGGGTCGGTGCCGTAGTCGATGAATTCGACGCCGTCGAGATGGGCCTCGCCACCCCACCATTTGCCGTTCTCGCGCCGCTTGACGACGACCCTCGAGCCGACATCGTAGGACACAAGCTCGAACGCCCCCGTCCCGATCGGGTTTTTAACGATATCGGAGCCGTCTTTCTCGTAATTCCGATGCAGGACGAGGCCCGGATAGTCGGCGAAATTGGGGATGATCGAAATGTCGGAGGTCGGCAGCTTCAGCTTGACGGTGTGATCGTCGACCTTGGTGATGGCGCCCTCGGCCGCCTTGCCGGTCTTGGCATCGACCATGCCGCCCATGCGGGCCGCCATGGAATTGCCTTCCGCCGCCTTGTCGCACCAGCGGATGAGGTTGAACATGACGTCGTCGGCGTTGAAGTCGTCGCCATTGTTCCACTTCACGTCCTTGCGCACATGCAGCGTGTATTCGGTGGCGTCGTCGTTCACGTCCCAGCTTTCGAGCAGCATCGGCTCGAAGGTGAATTGCGGCGTGTACTTGACCAGCGGCTCCAGGAAGGTGCGCGTGCAGTTGGCCAGTTCCGACCAGTCGTAGCTGCGCGGGTCCTTCTGCGCCTTGACCGGCATCGAGCAGCGCAGCACGCCGCCCTTGACCGGCGTTTCCTCGGCATGGGCAGGCGTCGGCGCGGCAAGGCCGATCATGCCATAGGCCATCGCGGTCGAGGCCCCCATGACGCTGGCGATGGCCAGGAATTCGCGACGGTCCATCTCACCCGCCTTGGCACTCTCGGCCAGCTTTTCGACCACGTCCGGAACACGATCGCCGTTACTCGTATACGATGTCATCAAACTCTCCCGTTGTTTGGCTTTCCGCCTTTTAGCATTCCGCATCCGGCAGCCGATGTCAAAAACCGCCGAACTTGAGAAGGTACGAAAATGTGCAACGCCATAGCCCACGCGGTTTGCGTGATTGCGACAAACTTGACGTAAAATTGCTATTGCCGACGGTTTCCTTACGAATCGCCTGCACAATTAAAGTGAGACAATCGCGTGTTCCGTCCTAGCAACGGCCAATGAGAGCCACGAACGCTGTCAGTATTCGTGCTCGTAGAAAATTCCGCCCTTGGCTTCGCCGGCATCGGAAGCCTCGCCGCGCAGCTTGATGCCCTTGCCGACATCGAGGTCGATACGCGCTTTTCCGGAACCCGGCTTCTCGCCCTTCTGAAGCGACAGATAGGTGCGGTCGTTCAGGTATTTGCCGGCGGTAACGGCGGTGCCGCCCTGTTCGTCGGTGATCACGTCGAGATCGTCGACGCCGAGTGCGTTGCGCAAGTTCTGCAACAGCGAGGTCGAGCCGCCGACGCCCGCCAATTGGCCCGCGGCTTCGGCCAGCTGGGCAATCTGCAACGGCGACAGGTTGGACATGGAGCGGCCGAATATGAGTTGCGCCAGCACCTCGTCCTCGGGCAGCGCCGGCACGGAGGAGAAGGTGAATTTCGGGTTGGTCGCCTCGCCGGACACCGTGATCGTCACCGTCGCATCGCTGGTGGTCGATTGCGCGGTGAGATTGATATACGGCACCAGCGATCCGGAGAAGGTGAGCGTGCCCTCCGTGAAAGTCAGGCGCTTGCCTAGAATTTCAAGCCGGCCGCGCCGCAAGGTGAAGGCTCCCACCGCCTGCGGCGACGAGGTCGGACCGGTCAGGCGAAGCGAGCCGCCCAGTTCGGCATCGACCCCCCTGCCCTGGATAAAGATCTGGCTCGGCGCATTGACCGTGATGTCGAGCATCAGCTTGCCGCCGCCGCCGCTGCCGGCGCTTGGCGGATGCAGCGCCTGTTCCTGTTCGCGCACGGCGGCCGGCGCGTTCTTGTGCTTGACGTCAAGCGCCGCCAGCGAGCCCGGCAATTTCTCCGGCACGGTAATCACCGTCTTGGCGAGATTGACGGTGCCGGCAATCACCGGAGCCGAAGCGAGCGGCCCTTTCACGGTCAGGTCGCCGCCGAGATTGGCGGTCACGACGCGGCCATCCGTATAGCGTCCATCGGTCAGCTTGATGGAAAGGTCGGCCGGAAAACCCTGCGCCGCATCCGTCCCGACGGTGCCGCTGACGGCCAGGCTGCCCCGCGTCGACAGAGTGCCGGTCAGCTTGTTGATACGAGCGACGCCGTCGACGATGGCGACATCGAGCGCGATGTCGTTAACGGCAAGGCCCGAACCGGCATCGATGAAACGCGCACCCGAAGACGTCACCGTGCCGCCAATCACCGGCTTGGTCGCCGGGCCGCGAACCTGCACATTGACGTTGGCGGTTCCTGTCAGCGACAGCCCTTGCTGGGCCAGCGTCTTCGCCAGGAAGGCAAACGGAACCGGGCCGGCAAAATCCAGGGCGAGTTGGGGCGTGCCGGCAAGCCCGACCGTACCGCCGCCCTTCAGCGCCAGGCCGGACCCTTCGCTGATGGTGGAATTGAAGGTCAGCTTCTTGGCCGCGAAACCGCCGGTGGCAACGACGCCGATGCCGCCGAATCCGGCGCCGCGCGTTTGCGAGGTCTGCACGCCGGAAGCGTCGAGGTCGAAGGCAACGGCCGGATCGGCGGGCGCGCCGGTCACCTTGACGCTGCCGGAAGCCAAACCGGCGGCATCGAGGCCGGGCGAGAACCCATTGGCCAGCGACAGCGGCACTTTCGCCAATGCGACATTGAGGTCGAGCGCCTGCCCGACCGTGCCCGAAACCGTAGCCGTGCCGCCTCCGAGGCTGAGCGCCAGCTTTTCGATGGTCGTGATACCATTGGCGATGGCGATGCTCGACGGCCCTGCTATCGCCGCCTTGATGCCACGCATCGCTGCCTCACCCGAGGCAAGCTCGATCACCGTCTTGCCGTCCGCGACTTTCACGCGGCCGGCGGCCTTGGCCGGAATGTCCTTGACCGTCGCTCTGCCGGAAAACCCGGTCCATTCTCCGTCGCGCTTCAGGTCGACGGCGATGCCGCTGATGACGGTGCCGCCGGAATTCACGCCATCGGCACGTATCTTGCCCGAAATCGCCGGCGCCTTGAGATAGTCGGCAACCAGCGCGTTGATGGAAACATTTTTTGCCGAAAGATCGCCGCGCGTGATCTTGGCCGTATTGGCGTCAATCATGACTTGCGGCGTGCCGCCTTCCTTCGAGAAGCGGATGGTGCCCTTGACGTCGCCTTCGGCCTTCTCCAGCGCCAGCGCCGCCAGCGGCCCGATATCCGGCAGGTCGAGCGAGACGGTGCCCTCGGGCACAAACGCTTCGTCCAGCGCCAGATCGCCCGAAATCTTGTTCGGCCCGAGCGACAGCGAAAGCCCTTTGATCGAACGCTGGCCGTTCGCCGTCGTCAGCGCGGCGCTGCCTGCCAGCACCTGCCCCGCCACATTGCCGGCCAGCGAAACGTTGGCGGCCGGATTTTCCATATCGGCCTTGGCGCCAGCGGAAAACTTCAGCCCGGTGATCTCGCGGTCCGCAACGACGAGCCGGTCGCTGGAAACGCTCAGCGAAACGTCCGGCATCGCCAGTGCGCCCTTGGCGGCAAGCGCGAAGCCGACCGCGCCTTTGGCCTGAGGCGACAGCAGCGAAATATCGGCAAGCCCGCCCTTCAGGTCGGCGGTAATTTCGCCATCGACCAGGCTGGCGTTGCCCTTAGCCGACACCGCGCCGGACGCCAGATCGAGAGAATTGGCGGTGACATTGCCGTTGGTGTCACGCTTCAGGGATACCGACAGTACGGTGCGCTCGCCAAGCATCGGCCGCGCGGCGGCAGGCAGCGCCACTGAGGCCGCATCGGCCTTGACGTTCAATTCGATGGAGCCGTCCGCAAGCGACACCTGTCCATCGAAAACGCCCTTCAGCGCATCGCTGACGATCGAGCCGCTGTCCACGGTAATCGTGTCTTTCGAGAGCGAGCCTGCGACCTTGGCAACGATCTTGCCGGCGATCAGCGGCGCAACCGTTGGATTGTCCAGCCCCAGCCTGTCGGCGCTGACCGTGCCCGAGATCGGCCCGGTGCGGCTTTCCACGTCAAAGACATCGGAATGCAGCGCAAGCTGGATATTGTCGACCTTGGTGATATTCGTGCTGACCTTGGCGAGCGACGCGGAAACGTCGATCGTCGGCGCGCGTCCTTCACCGAAAGCCCGAAGCGTCGCCGATTTCAGTTCGAGGTCGATCGGGCTTTCCTCACTGCCGAGCGACAGCGGCAAGGTCGGACCTGCCGACTTGAACTCGAGCGCGAAGTCGCTGGCTCCAGCCGGATTGATCGTGCCCTTTGCGGTTGCGCGCAAGGCGTCGCTGTTCACTTGCGCCTGCTCGATTTCGATGCCGCCCGTCTTCGTCGCGGTTCCGGCGACATCGAACATGACCTTGCCGGCCAGCAGCGGTTTCAGCCGCGCCGGTACAAAGCGTGAAAAATCGCCGTCGCCGCTGGCCTCGATGCGGTTGCCCTTGTCGGTCAACTGGTGCCGCCCCGAAAGCTGCGTGACGGCCTGGCCGTCCACCGAAAAACTGCCCTTGCCGTTCCAGTCGGCCAGCGGCCCATTGCCGGATATGGCAATGTCGACAGGCGGCGCGTCCGGCAGCTTCAAGAGGTTTGCGATGATGCCGCCCGCCGGCTCCGACGCTTTCACGTCGAGGTCGAGCTTATTGCCGGCCGGCGAAAAATGCACGGAGGCGTCGACCACGCCTTGCTTTCCGTCGCCGCGGGCGATGTTCAAAACGGCATCGATGTCCAGCGGCGAGGCTTCCGCATGGACCGAGCCCTTGGCCGCGAGTTCGGCAATCCCCGTTCCGGCAAGTGCTTGCCCGAGCGCTATTTCCGGCAGATCGATCCTGTCGATGTCGATGGATACCGGCAGCGTCGTCCCGCTGCTGTTTGTGGGTTCCGCATCCGGGTCGGACACCGGCAGCCGCGCCAGTTCGATGCGCCCAGCGGCCACGCGCTCGGCACTGAACCGCTTCGACAAAAGCGCCAGCGGCGACCAGTCGACGGCGACCTTGCGCAGCACCAGCCACGGCCCCTGGCTGTCTTCCAGCACGACATGATCGATGGTCAAATTGCCCGACCACAGGCCGTCGATGCCGCCGACCGTAAGCTTGCTGGTGTCCGAAGACGCCATGGTCGAGATCAGGCTGGCCAGATTGTCGCGCCCGCGTTCCGTCTTGGTCAAGACGACGAGCGCGCCGATGCCAGCGGCCACTATGACAAGCAGCGTATAGACGGCAATGCGCAGGATACGTTTGAACAACTTCATCAATCAGAAGGCCTGGCCGATGCCGGCATAGATGCCGAAGCGCGGGTCGCTTTCATCGCGGTTGAGCGGCACCGCCGCATCCACGCGCAACGGCCCGAACGGCGTTATGTAGCGCAGGCCGATGCCGGCGCCGACCTTCACATCCTTGAAATCCGGGAACTGTTCCACCGACACGGATCCTGCGTCCACGAAGGGTACGATGCCGATCGTGTCGGTGACCTGATAGCGCATCTCGACCGAGGTTTCGAACCAGGAAAGCCCGCCAATGGGCTGGCCGTCACTTGGTCCGCCGTGGACCTTCGGGCCGATGCCCTGGTAGGAATAGCCGCGCACCGAACCGCCGCCGCCTGCATAAAAGCGCCGGTCGGCCGGCACGTCCTGCAAGTCCGCGCCAACGATCGAGCCAAGCGCCACGCGTCCGGCCGCGATGAAGGTGCCGGCACTGTCGAGCGCCTGATAGGCCGAGCCTTCAGCCTTCAGTTTTACGAAGGTCGCGCCGTTGAGCAAATCATAGCTCGGCTCCACATAAGCCAACGCCCGGAACCCCTTGGTCGGATTCAGCTTGTTGTCGCGGTTGTCGAAGACATATTGCAGCGGGATAGAAGCGATCAGATAGGTGTGCTTGCCGAAACTGTCGGTGATTTTCGAGTAATCGAGCGACAGTTCCGCCGACACGGTCTGCTTGGCCGTAAGCTCATAGGAAACGCCAAAGCCGCCCTTGGTCGAAAACCGGTCATAGGCATCCGGGTGCTCATAGACGGTCTTGAGATCGGCGAAGAATTTCGAGGCCGGACCGATCACGCCCGGCTTCTCGAACATGATGCCGGCATTGTAGTTGAGCTGGCCGATGTCGTTGGAGCCGATACCGCTGATCGAACCGTCGATGCGCAGCTTTTCGGCGTGGCCGAACAAATTGCGATGGCCCCAATAGCCTTCGACGCCGAGCCCTTCGGTGTTGGACACCGTACCCCCGATGCCGAGATAGCGGAATTTGCGTTCGCTTACCTGCACGCCGATCGGGATGTTGCCGGCCGCGTCCAGTCTGTCGGCTTCCTTCAGCGTGACGCTGTTGAAAACCTCCAGTCCGAGCAGGCGGTCGCGCGCCTCGTCGATCTCCTTGGGCGAATATTGGCGGCCGGGCTTCAAGCCGGTCATGTAGGCGGTGAAGTCGCGGTCGACGGCTTCCGTCCCCTCCACCGTGGTTTCGCCATAACCGGCGACCGGCCCGGCTGAAACCGCCATGGTTACGTCCAGCGTCGAGGTCGCGTGGTCGGCGACAATCTCGCGGCCCGTCACCTGGGCAAGCGGCCTGCCCTCTTCCTTCAACGCCCGCACGATCCTGGCCTCGGCCTTGAGCACGGCGCCCGAACTCGCATCGCCACCGGAAATCAGGCCGTAATCGGCTCCCATAAGCCCGGCGGCATCGCCCTCGAGGTGGATATTGCCCAGCGTGAATTTCGGCCCCGGCTGGACGGTGATGCTGACGGGAACAGGCTGGGACCCGGAAAATTCGGCGTCCGGCGGCAAATCCTCCAGCTTCCTGCCGGCGATGGCGATATCGACGACGCCTTCGTAATACGCATTGGCATAAAGGGCGGCGACCAGTTGTTCGCGGTCGCCTCTCGCCTTGGTCATCAATCCGAGCGATCCGGCGACCGGGCGTTCCTCGTCGTTCTTCAAGGCAGAGGCGTTTTCAAGCGCCTTTTGCAGATCCTTGTCCGCGCCCGGCGCATCGACGGTAACCGAATAGCGCAGCGGATCGACGATTTCGGCATCTTCCTTGTCGGAGGCCGAATCCCACAGTTTTAAGCCAAACAGTTCGAAGGCCGCGCTTGGCCGGCTATCGGCCACAACGAATGTCGAGCCCAGCAGCGCGCAAAACAGAGCACGCGAAAGCGGGCGGTGGTGCACCGCGCCTCGCTTTGCCTGTCCGCTTCTCATTTGCATTGCCAGACCCTAACGGCAAAACCTAAAATTGAAATGAAAGTCTGAACTGCCCGTAAAGGAGCCGCATTCCAATTGTCCTAAAGTGCCGGGGGTTGAAACTCACACATTCTTGCAGACCTGCAAGAAAACGTGACCCATCCCTTGAGGCAGGGTAGGCGTAGCGGCCAACGGCCGTAAAGGAAAGTGCGGGCATGCCGGCTGCACCAGCCCGCCTGTGTTGACAAGCGCGGTTATATTGACAAGCGCGGCTGAAGCCTGAACATGGATCGGCAACGACTGGAGGGGTATCATGGCAATTCGTGCGGCTCGTTGGTTCTCGGTTCTTGCCCTGCTGCTGCTAGGCTTTGCGGGGATCGCCCAGGCCGCCGAAGTCCGGCGCATCGTCACCACGGAAAACTCCGACTATTTCGGTTTCGATCTCCGATCCTCGCAAAACGTCACCCTCGACCAGTGCAAGACCGAGTGCCTCGGCGACACTTCCTGCCGCGCCTTCACCTATAACAACAAGGCGAAATGGTGCTTCCTCAAGTCCGATTTCAACGGCCTTAAACCCTTCAACGGCGCTACCGCCGGCAAGGTGGTTTCGCTGGACACGGACCCTGATATCGGTGCCCCGCCGGCGCTTTCGTTTTTCCCCGCATGGATGGCCGAACAGGCGCAGCAATACCGCAACACCCTGACCGGCCCCGGCTACGACAAGCCTCTCGACGGCCTGAGCGCGTTGCGTGACGCGGCCGAGCAGGCAGCGCTTACCGGCGATCACCGCACCGCCATGCAGAAATACGAGGCGGCGGCCTCCGTCATGCCGGCAGACGGCATGGTCTGGCTGGAACTGGCGCGCGAAACGCTGGCCGTTGCGCCCGCGAACAGTTCCGATTCCTCCACGCTCGCCGCCAACGCCACCTCCGCCGCCTTCAACGCCTACGGACTGCTGCGCACCACCAACACGCGCGCGGACGCGCTTTCGGTTCTGGCGCAAGGCCTGGACAGGCGCGACCTCTACCGGCCGGCGCTGCAAGCCTATGAAGCAAGCCTGTCGCTCGTCAGTTCGCAGGCCATGCTCGCCGCCTATAACGACCTCAAGGCGCGCAAAGGCTTCCGCATCGTCGATCATTCGGTCGATGCCGACACCAGCGCGCCGCGCATCTGCGCGCAATTCTCCGAGGAACTGGTCAAGACCAGCATCGACTATGCTCAGTTCGTCACCGTCGACGGCGCGGCCCCCAAGGGCATCGAGGCCAAGGAGAAGCAGATCTGCGTCGAGGGCCTCGAGCATGGGCATCACTACGACGTCGCCTTCCGCGCCGGCCTGCCGGCGGCCATCGGCGAGGTCATCGCCGCGCCTACGGTGCTGTCGATCTACGTGCAGGACCGCGCTCCTTCCGCTCGCTTCACTGGCGACAGTTTCGTTTTGCCGGCCGGCGCGCGCCGTGGCATCCCGCTCGTCAGCGTCAACATGAACGCCGCCCGGATGAAGCTGTTCCGCATCGGCGACCGCGCCCTCGCCCAGCTTCTGTCCGGCTACCAGTTCCTGCGCCAGCTCGACGGCTACGATATGGACTCGATTTCCAGCCAGATGGGCGCGCCGGTCTGGGAAGGCCAGTTGGACATTGCCGGCGAACTCAACAAGGAAGTCACCACCTCGTTTCCCGTGGACGAAGCGCTGCCGCAGCGCAAGCCCGGCGTCTACGTGCTGACCGCGCAGCCGCTGAACGACCGCAGCGAGAGCTACGATTCGCGCGCCACGCAATGGTTCGTCGTCTCCGATATCGGCCTCACCACCTATACCGGCCAGGACGGCCTCAATGTCTTCGCCCGCTCGCTTTCCACAGCCAAGCCGATTGCCGGCGCGGAACTGACGCTGCTGGCCAAGAACAATGAAATCCTCGGCACCGCGACGACCGACGCTGACGGCCGCGTCACCTTCAATCCCGGCCTGACGCGGGGCGAAGGCGGGCAGGTTCCGGCTGTGCTGATGGCCAAGCAGGGCGATCAGGATTTCGTCTTCCTCGACATGAGCCGTGCCGGCTTCGACCTGTCCGACCGTGGCGTCGAAGGCCGCGCCGCACCCGGCGCGCTCGACGTCTATGCGTGGACCGAGCGCGGCATCTACCGGGTCGGCGAGACCGTGCATATAGCTGCCCTTGCCCGCGATGCATCGGCAACGGCCGTCGAAAAACTGCCGCTGACCTTCATCTTCACCCGCCCCGACGGCGTCGAGGACCGCCGCATCGTCAGCGACGGCGTCTCCGCCGGCGGCCACGCCGTCGACCTGCCGCTTGCCGCCAACGCCATGCGCGGCACCTGGACAGTAGCACTCTATACCGATCCCAAGCAGCCTGCCGTCGCCAGCCAGATGTTCCTGGTGGACGATTTCGTGCCGGACCGCATCGAATTCGATCTCACCTCCGACAAAAAAGAAATGGCGCAGGGCGAGACGGCCAACGTCACCGTCGATGGCCGCTTTCTCTACGGCGCGCCCGCTGCCGGGCTGGCGCTGGAAGGCGAACTGACGCTGTCCACCACGCGCGACTGGCCCCGCTACAAGGGCTTTGCCTTCGGCCTCGCCGACGAACAGGCGGCCGAAGCAACGGTCACGCCCTTTGCCGACCTGCCGGTGGTTGGCGATGACGGCAAGGCGAGCTTCCCCGTTTCCGTCGACCAGCTTCCCTCCACAACCAAGCTGGTCAACGCCAAGGTCACGGTGCGCATGCGCGAGAGCGGCGGCCGCGCCGTCGAACGCTCGCTCGACATCGGCATCCGCCCGCAAGGCCAGATGATCGGTATCCGCACGGATTTTTCCGGCGATGAAGTCCCGCAGGGCGGCACCGCCAAATTCAGCCTGATCGCCGTCGACCAGAATGGCGACCGCGAGGCGCTGAAGGGCGCGAACTGGTCGCTGGTCAAGGTCGAGCGCAATTATCAATGGTATCGCAGCGGCGGTTCCTGGCGCTACGAGGCGGTGGAGTTCACCAAGGCCGCGGCCAACGGCGCGATAGATATCGGCGCTGATGGCGATGCAACGGTGTCGCTGCCGGTCGACTGGGGCCGCTACCGGCTGGAAGTCGAAACGGCCGACCCCGAAGGTCCCGCCACCAGCTATGAGTTCGACGCCGGCTGGTATGTCAGCGCCTCCTCGACCGAAACGCCGGACGGACTGGAAATCGCACTCGACAAGGACAGCTACACGGCCGGCGACGTCGCCAAGCTGAAAATATCGCCGCATTTTTCCGGCGAACTGCTGGTCGCCATCGGCGCCGACAAGCTGCTGAAGACCATAACCGCCACCGTCCCCGAAGGCGGCGCGACCATCGACGTGCCGGTGGGCGAGGACTGGGGTGCCGGCGCTTATGTCACCGCCACGCTCTACCGGCCGGGCGACGCGCAGGAATCGCGCATGCCGACGCGCGCCATCGGCGTCAAATGGCTGAAGGTCGATCCGGCCGACAAGAAACTGGCGGTAACGCTTTCGCCGCCGGAAAAGACAGTGCCGAGGCAGACCCTGTCCGTTCCGGTCGCGGTCGCCGGCGTCCAGCCGGGCACGCAGGCCTATGTGACGGTCGCGGCCGTCGATGTCGGCATCCTCAACCTCACCAACTACAAGGCTCCCGACCCGGAAAACTGGTTCTTCGGCCAGCGCATGTTGGGGCTTGAATTGCGCGACCTCTACGGCCTTTTGATCGACGGATCGCTCGGCACCACCGGCAAGCTGCGCACCGGCGGCGACGGCGCCAACATGCAGGCGCAGGGCGAGCCGCCGACCGAAAAGCTGGTCGCCTTCTTCTCCGGCGTGGTGGAATTCGACGCCGAGGGCAAGGCGATTGTCGATTTCGACATCCCGCAATTCAACGGCACAGTTCGCTTAATGGCCGTCGCCTGGACCAGGGATGCGGTCGGTCACGCCGTGTCCGACGTGATCGTGCGCGATCCCGTCGTCATCACCACCGGCTTGCCGCGCTTCCTGGCTCCCGGCGATGCCGCCACCATGCGGCTCGATGTCGCCAATACGGATGGACCGGACGGCGACTACGCGCTCGCAATCGACTCGACCGGCGGCCTTTCCATCGGCGACGACGGCGTCCCGGCAAAGCTGTCGCTGGCCGGCGGCAAGCGCCAATCCATCACCGTGCCGCTGATCGCGGTCACGGCGGGCGACGCCTCGATCACCGTCAGGCTCGCCAACGATAGCGGCACCAGCGTCGAGCAGACGCTAGTTCTGCCGATCCGGCCGGCGCAACTGCCGGTCACCACGCGCATGATCGTCGACCTGAAGCCCAATGGCGGCGCGCTGCGCATCGACAGGGAATTGCTGGCGGCAAGCCTGCTGGACGGTGCGTCCGTCAGCGTCGGCGTTTCGCAGGCCGCCGCCTTCGACGTGCCCTCGCTTCTGATGACGCTCGACCGCTATCCCTATGGCTGCTCGGAGCAGACGACCAGCCGCGCCTTGCCGCTGCTTTACCTCAACGAAATGGCGGCCGGCGTAGGCATGGCCGAGGATGCCGACGTCGCCAAGCGCATTCAGGACGCCATCTACAAGGTGCTGAACAACCAGGGCTCCAGCGGCAGTTTTGGCATGTGGGGACCGGGCGAAGGCGATCTGTGGCTGGACTCCTACGTCGCCGACTTCATGACGCGGGCACGCGAACAGAAATACGACGTGCCCGAAAGCGCCATGAACCGGTCGCTCGCCAATCTCCAGAACGCACTCGGCTACGATCAGGACGTCAAGAGCCGCGGCAGCGCCATCGCCTACGCGCTCTATGTGCTGGCCCGCAACAAGAAAGCCTCCATCGGCGATCTGCGCTACTATGCCGATACCAAGCTTGAAGATTTTTCGAGCCCGATGGCGGTGGCGCAACTGGGCGCGGCGCTTGCGCTTTACGGCGACACCCAGCGCTCGGAATCGACTTTCAATGCAGCGCTGCGGCTGGCGCAGGCATCGACCGACTATGACTGGTATCGCTCCGACTACGGCTCGGCATTGCGCGATGGCGCAGCCATGCTGTCGCTGGCCGCCGAAACCAGGCCGGTGCCGGCCATCGTTCCCCAACTGGTCAAGCTGGTCACCAAGGAGCGCGCGCAAAAGCGCTGGACCAGCACGCAGGACGAAGCCTGGATGCTTCTGGCGGCGCGCGCGTTGAAATCGGGCAATGATTCGATCGCGCTGACCGTCAACGGCGCGCCGCATAGCGGCGCCTATTCGAGCGAGATCGCCGGCAGCGATCTGGTCGAAAGCCCGCTGACCATCGCCAATACCGGCAAGACCGCCCTGCAGGCGGTCGTCACCACGATTGCCGCACCCGCGCAGCCGCTACCGGCCGGCGGCGACGGCTTTACCATCGCGCGCACCTACTACACGCTCGACGGCAACGAGGCCAACGTCACCGAAGCCACCCAGAACGAGCGCTACGTGGTCGTGCTCAAGGTCGATGAATTGAATAGTTGGCCGTCGCGCCTGCTGGTCACCGACCTGTTGCCGGCCGGCTTCGAGATCGACAATCCAAGCCTGGTTTCCAGCGCGCAACTGTCGAATTTCTCATGGCTGGCGCAAACCGAGACGGCGCATCTCGAATTCCGCAACGACCGTTTCGTGGCGGCCTTCGATCCAAATGGCAGCGGCAGCAACCGTTCGATCATGCTGGCCTATGTCGTGCGCGCGGTGACGCCCGGCGTCTACGCGCATCCGGCAGCGGTGGTCGAGGACATGTACCGTCCGCAATTTTCGGCCCGCACTTCTACTGGCATGATGGAGGTGAAGGAGCCGTAGGGGCAAGGACCATGCGCTTCATTACCCAGGCCAAGCGCCTACCTCTCCCTAATTGTAAGGCAGGTCGATGACCCACCTTCGCAAATTCGCCATGGGCATCGCAGCAACCGCCGCCTGCTTCGCGCTCGCAATCCTCGCTCTCCTCCAACTCGACCGCGCCTTCCCGCCTCCTTTACCCGATAAACCCCTCGTCTCCGCTGAAGTGCTCGACCGCGACGGCGAACTCCTGCGCGCCTTCACCACGCCGGACGGCTACTGGCGGCTGAAGACCGGCCTCGATCAGGTCGACAAGGGCTTCATCGACATGCTCGTCGCCTATGAAGACAAGCGCTTCTGGGACCATCGCGGCATCGACGTGCTGGCGCTTGGCCGCGCGGCCATCCAGCTCGCCACCAGCTTCCACATCGTTTCCGGCGGCTCGACGCTGTCGATGCAACTGGCTCGGCTGATCGAGCCACGCGCCAGCCGCAGCGTCGCCTCCAAGATCAAGCAGATGTTGCGCGCGCTCCAGATCGAGCGCCGGCTTTCCAAGCGTGAAATCCTCGAACGCTACCTGACGCTCGCACCTTATGGCGGCAATCTGGAAGGCGTGCGCGCCGCCTCGCTCGCCTATTTCGGCAAGGAGCCGAAGCGGCTGACCGTTTCGGAATCGGCCCTTCTCGTGGCACTGCCGCAACTGCCGGAAAGACGGCGGCCCGACCGCAACCGAGAAGGCGCTCACGCCGCGCGCGACCGGGTGCTTGCGCGCATGGTTTCAAGCGGCCAGCTTGGCGAGCGCGAAGCCGCGCGCGCCGCCCTCGACGTCGTCCCAAAGACGCGTCGCGCCCTGCCCGCGCTGGCACCGCATGCTGCTTATGCCGCCTTGCGCAACGTAGGCAATGGCGCGCCGTCAAAGCTCACGATCAAAAAGAGCGTGCAGCAGGGTCTGGAGACGGTGGCAAGGCAGGCCGCCAGAAGGCTCGGGCCCAAACTCTCCATCGCCATGGTGATGGCCGATGCCCGCACCGGCGACATTCTGGGCGAAGTGGGTTCCGCCGACTTTTTCGACGCCAGCCGCTCCGGCTGGATAGACATGACAAAGATTCTGCGTTCGCCCGGCTCGACGCTGAAACCGTTCATCTACGGCCTGGCCTTCGAGCAGGGGCTGATCGCCCAGGAAACCCTGATCAGCGACAGCCCGGTCGATTTCTCCGGCTATCGACCGAAGAATTTCGACATGGCCTATCAGGGCGACGTGTCGATACGCCAGGCGCTGCAATTGTCGCTCAACGTGCCGGCCATCCGGGTGCTCGACGCGGTCGGCCCGGCCCGGCTGATGGCGCGCTTCCGGCAATCGGGCGTCACCCCGACCCTGCCGGTCAACGAAGCGCCGGGGCTGGCGATCGGCCTCGGCGGCGTCGGCATCACGCTGCGCGATCTGGTCCAGCTCTATACGGGGCTGGCCAATGGCGGCAAGGCGCACGGCTTGCGCGACGGCACCGAGGCAACACCCGTTACCGCCTCCGCCGCCACCATCCTCGACGCTTCGGCCAATTGGCAGATTGGCAATATTTTATCGGGCGTCCGGCCGCCGGAAGGCGCTTTGCCGCGCGCCATCGCCTACAAGACCGGCACCTCCTACGGCTATCGCGACGCATGGTCGGTCGGCTTCGACGGCCGCTACGTGCTGGGCGTCTGGGTCGGACGGCCGGATGCCGGCGCGGTGCCGGGCCTTTCCGGCTATGTCTCCGCCGCCCCCATCCTGTTCGAAGGTTTCGTGCGCTCGGGGCTTGCGGCGGTTGCGCTGCCGCCCCGCCCGGCCGGCGTGTTCAACCCCAAGCGCGATGAACTGCCGGTGACGCAGGTGCGGTTTGGAACCGACCGGCAGGCCGCTGCCGGCCCGACCGAACCAGCACCCCGCATCGTCTTTCCGCCGGAAGGCGCGCATGTCGATCTCGGCACCGCGACCGCCGGCGCGACCCCGCTGGTGCTGAAGCTGCAAGGCGGGCGCGCGCCCTTCCGCTGGCTCGCCAACGGCAAGCCGCTGGCCGGCATCGACCGCCGCCGCACGGCCATTTGGCAACCGGACGGCGCCGGCTATTCGACGCTGACCGTCATCGATGCCGCCGGGCGCGCGGCCAGCGTCAAGGTGTTCGTTGAATAAACCGCTGTAGGCGATTCCACCCGTTGGCCTTTTGCGATTTCACCTCGAAATTTACGGCAACGTTCCCATCTCCTTGAGAGGCTTTCTCGGGTTCGCTGCGCCGCTTCGGCTACGCTGCAAATGGGGTGCGCGCTGCCCCGCATGAGCACAGTTTTCCCCGACAAGGCCTCGAAGCACTGGAAAAATTGCCGAAAGGACGGTGAAAACGCAACGGCTGCACGCATCCAATCTCTATCAAATCAGTAGAGTTATGGCGTCTTCAACGGAGTCCGAAAATGACCAACCCTCATTTCAAGACGCTGCCCCGGTTCAACACTCTGCCCGGCTTCAACACGCTACTTGCCGCTCTGGTTGCCTCTTCCGTCCAGTTCGGCACGCTCGGTTTTGCGTTCGCCGACACCACCATCCTCAACGTGTCCTACGATCCGACACGCGAACTCTACAAGGCCTATGACGCGGCATTCGCCGCCCACTGGAAGGCCGAAACCGGCGAGACGGTCACGATCCAGCAATCGCATGGCGGTTCCGGCGCGCAGGCCCGCGCCGTGATCGACGGACTGGATGCCGATGTCGTGACGCTGGCGCTCGAAAGCGACATCAACGCGATTGCCGACAAATCGAAGAAGATCGCCCCCGACTGGCGCCAGAAATTCGCAAACAATTCAGCACCCTACACCTCGACCATCATCTTCCTTGTCCGCAAGGGCAACCCCAAGGGCATCCACGACTGGAACGACCTGACCAAGGACGGCCTCCAGGTCATCACGCCCAATCCGAAGACCTCCGGCGGCGCACGCTGGAATTATCTCGCCGCCTGGGCCTACGCCAATGCGCATGACGGCGGCGACGAGGCCAAGAACAAGGAATTCATCGGCAAGCTCTATGCCAACGTGCCGGTGCTGGACACCGGCGCGCGCGGCTCGACCGTCACCTTCGCGCAAAAGGGCCTGGGCGACGTGCTGCTCGCCTGGGAAAACGAAGCCTTCCTTGCCCTGGACGAATTCGGCCAGGACAATTTCGACATCGTCTATCCCTCCTTGTCGATCCTGGCCGAGCCGCCGGTGGCGGTGGTCGACGCCAATGTCGACGCCAGAGGAACGCGCAAGGCCGCCGAGGCCTATCTGGGCTACCTCTACTCCAAGGAAGCCCAGACGATCATCGCCAAGAACCACTACCGGCCCTTTGAGCCCGATCTCGTCGACCCGGCCGACCTCACCTGGCGGAAAGACCTCAAGCTCATCACCATCGACGATCCGCTTTTTGGCGGATGGAAGAAGGCCCAGCCCTATCACTTCGGCGACGGCGGCATATTCGACCAGGTCTACAAGCCTGCCCAATAGGCAGGAAACAGGCGTACCAACATAAAAACAGGGACGATATGACCACGGTTCCCGCACCAGCGGGGTGGCGATTCAGGAAGCCGAGCGTCATTCCAGGTTTTGGATTGACGCTCGGCCTCTCGCTTGCCTACCTCACCCTCATCATCCTCATCCCCCTGTCGGGGCTGGTATGGCGTTCGGCCGCTCTTGGCTGGGCTGATTTCTGGGCCATCGCCACCAACACACGCACCTTGAACTCGCTGAAGATCAGCTTCGGCACGGCGCTGATCGCGGCCATCGTCAACGTCATCTTCGGCACCGTCGTCGCCTGGGTGCTGGTGCGCTACAGCTTTCCCGGACGGCGCGTCATCGACGCCATGGTCGACCTGCCCTTCGCTTTGCCGACAGCCGTCGCCGGCATCGCGCTGACCACGCTCTATGCGCCGAATGGCTGGCTTGGTTCGCTGCTCACCCCACTTGGCATCAAGGTCGCCTATACGCCGCTCGGCATCGTCATAGCACTCGTCTTCATCGGCCTGCCTTTCGTCGTTCGCACGGTGCAGCCGATCATGGAGGAGATCGACAAGGAGGTCGAAGAAGCCGCAGCAACCCTTGGCGCCAGCCGCTTCCAGACCATCACCCGCGTGCTGTTTCCGGGCCTGGCGCCCGCCATCCTCACCGGTTTCGCGCTCGCCTTCGCGCGCGGTGTCGGCGAATACGGCTCGGTCATCTTCATCGCCGGCAATTTGCCCAACGTGTCGGAGATCACGCCGCTGCTCATCGTCATCCGGCTGGAAGAATTCAACTATCCCGCCGCCACCGCCATCGCCGCGATCATGCTGCTCATCTCTTTCGCCATGCTGCTCGTCGTCAACCTCCTGCAGGCGTGGAGCCGCAAGCGCTATGGCTGATCCCGTCCTCTTTGCCGCCAACCCACAACCGGAAGCCTCCTCCGGCATCACCGAAACGCGGCTTTCGCGCTACGGGCTGATGGCCATCGCCTTCGTCTTCCTCGGCATCTTCCTGATGCTGCCGCTGGTGCTGGTCTTCGTCCAGGCCTTTGCCAAAGGGGGGGCATTCTTCTTCTCGGTGCTGGGCGAGCCCGACACGATTTCGGCCATCAAGCTTACCCTCATCGTGGCGGCCATTGCCGTGCCGCTGAACCTCGTCTTCGGCGTCGCCATGGCCTGGGCCATCGCCAAGTTCGAATTCAAGGGCAAGGCGTTCCTGACCACTTTGGTCGACCTGCCCTTTTCCGTCTCGCCGGTCATTTCCGGCCTTATCTATGTGCTCCTGTTCGGGGCGCAAAGCCTGCTCGGGCCGTGGCTGAAGGCGCATGGCATCACCATCCTGTTCGCCGTGCCCGGTATCGTGCTCGCCACCGTCTTCGTCACCTTCCCCTTCGTCGCGCGCGAACTAATCCCGCTGATGCAGGAGCAGGGAACCAAGGACGAAGAAGCCGCGATCTCGCTCGGCGCAAACGGCTGGCAGACCTTCTGGTACGTCACGCTGCCCAACATCAAATGGGGCCTGCTCTACGGCGTGCTTCTATGCAACGCGCGCGCCATGGGCGAATTCGGCGCGGTGTCGGTCGTCTCGGGCCACATTCGCGGCCAGACCAACACCATGCCGCTGCATGTCGAAATTCTCTACAACGACTACAACGCCGCCGGCGCTTTTGCCGTCGCCTCCCTGCTGGCCGGGCTGGCGCTGGTGACGCTGGCGCTGAAAACCGTGCTTGAAATGCGCTACGGCGCCGAAATCGCCGCAACGCGCGGTCATTGAAAGGTCATTTTAATGGATGTCCGCGTTGCCAATGTGCGCAAGGAATTCGATACGTTCGCGGCCCTGCATGACGTTTCGCTCGACATCAAGTCCGGCGAACTGATCGCGCTGCTGGGGCCGTCCGGGTCGGGCAAGACCACGCTGCTGCGCCTGATCGCCGGCCTGGAGCAACCCACCGTCGGCAAGATCTTTTTCGGTGACGATGATGCCTCGGAGCGCACGATCCGCGAGCGCAACGTCGGTTTCGTCTTCCAGCATTACGCGCTGTTCCGGCACATGACGGTCGCCGACAATGTCGGCTTCGGCCTCAAGGTCAGGCCCGGCGCGACACGGCCAACGAAGGAGGAAATTCGCCGCCGCTCCTCCGAACTGCTCGACCTGGTGCAACTCTCCGGTCTCGAAAAACGCTATCCGGCGCAGCTTTCCGGCGGGCAGCGGCAGCGCGTGGCGCTGGCCCGCGCCATGGCGATCGAACCGAAAGTGCTGCTGCTCGACGAGCCGTTCGGCGCGCTCGATGCGCAGGTGCGGCGCGAACTTCGCCGCTGGCTGCGCGAAATTCACGACGCCACCGGCCACACCACCGTCTTCGTCACGCACGACCAGGAGGAGGCGCTGGAACTCGCCGACCGTGTCGTCGTCATGAGCCAGGGCAGCATCGAGCAGGTCGGCACGGCCGACGAAGTCTACGACACGCCGAACTCGCCCTTCGTCTACGGCTTCATCGGCGAGTCCAGTTCGCTTCCGGTCAAGGTCGAGGACGACCAGCTCTGGGTCGCGGACCGCCCCATCGGCCTGCCGGCCCAAGGCGCACCTTCTGGCCCGGCGACGCTCTACTTCCGCCCGCACGACGTCGAATTGCTGGACGGCTGCTCGGGCTGCATCGCCGGCACGGTCGCCGCCAGCCGCCGGGTCGCCGGCACGAGGCGCGTGGAACTGGAAATCGGCGGCCACCGCCAGCGCGTCGAAATCGAACTGCCCGTCGACCATCCGGCCGCGCAGAAGAGCCGCGTGGCCTTCCGGCCGCGCAAATGGAAGGTTTTCCCGGAAAATCCCGGCCCGCATGCTCACTAAAAAAGGCAAATACGGCCTGAAGGCCCTGGTGCACCTTTCGGGCCTTCCCAGCGGTCAGTTGGCGTTCGTCAACGACATTGCCGTGACCAACCACATTCCGAAAAAATTCCTCGACGCCATTCTGGGCGAATTGCGCAATGCCGGCTTTGTGCAAAGCCGCAAGGGCAAGGGTGGCGGCTACCGCCTCGCGCGCCCGGCCACGGAGATCAGGATCGGCCATGTCATCCGCGTTCTCGACGGCCCGCTTGCGCCCATCCCCTGCGCCAGCCAGACGCAATACCAGCGCTGCGAGGATTGCGACGAGGCCACATGCCGGGTCCGGCACATGATGCTGGAGGTTCGCCATGCGATTGCCGAAGTGCTCGACAACCGCAGCCTGGCGGCGTTGCGGGACGCCGACAACGACGATTACCCGCTCGAGACAACCTCACATTTGTAGGTCGGGCCGTTCACGGAGTGGCGGTGGCGATGGCGGCGCGCCGTGCCGACCAAAGCACGAACACCATGACCGAGACATTCAAGAGGTTCCAGCCGATGCCGTTGAGGAACGCGGCGGCGTAGGAGCCGGTCAAATCGTATATCCAGCCCGACATCCAGCCGCCGATCGCCATGCCCAGGATGGTCGCCATGATGACGATGCCGACGCGCTGCCCGGCCTCCGCGGCGGGCATGTATTCACGTACGATCACCGCATAGCAGGGCACGATGCCGCCCTGCGACAATCCGAAAATCGCAGATACGACGTAGAGCGAGGCAAGTCCGTCGAACGGAATGTAGAAAAGCAGCGCCAGCCCTTGCAGCACCGAGCCGATCAGCAGCGTCTTGATGCCGCCGATACGGTCGGCGAGAAAGCCGGAACCGATGCGGCTGACGATGCCCGCAGCCATCATGATCGAAAGTATATCGGCGCCGCGCGCCACGCCATAACCGAGGTCCATGCAATAGGCGACGATATGCACCTGCGGCATCGACATCGCCACGCAGCAGCCAAGACCCGCTATCACGAGCAGGATCTGCAGCGCCGCCGGCGACAATGAAATCGGCTGAATTTTCCGGCCGCCCTGCCTGTCTGCAAGCGCTTCGCGCGGCGGCTGGCGCCGCAACATCAGCGTCAGCGGCACCATCGTCACGATGCAGACAACGCCGATAGCCGCGTAGGTAAAGCGCCAGCCCTCGGCGGCCATCACGCCGGGCATGATTGCCGGCCACAGCGCGCCGGCAATGTAGCTTCCAACGGCGGCGCAGGATACGGCGACGCCCCGCCGACGGTCGAACCAGTGCGACAGATCGGCAATCAACGGGCCGAAAGTCGCAGCCGTCCCGACGCCGATGACAAGACCCTGAACCAGGGAAAACTGCAGGATTGAGCTGGTAAACGAGGCAAGGATGAAACCGACGCCAAGCACGACAGAGGTGGCCAGCGCCGGAACCCAGTAGCCCATGCGGTCGATGGCGCGCCCGATGACGACATTGCCGGCGGCGAAGCCGAGCATTGTTGCGGTGTACGGCAACGACGCGTCCGCGCGGTCGACGCCGAATTCCGCCTGTACGGTGGGCATCACCACCACCACCGCCCACATGCCGACACCGCCCAGCGTGCCGAGAAGCACGCTGATGGCGAGCCGCATCCAGGCATAGGCGCCGTCAATATCGGCATTGGTGCCAATTGGCGTGCTTAGCCTCAAGCGCGTACTCCTCGCGATCCCATCCCGCGCAAGATGCAACCTTACAAGCTCGCCGCGGCTTGGTCAGCGCCAGTGCCCGTCGCCTATGGAACCACAGGAAGCGCACGGCCTCGAAAAGACGCCAGTCTGGCTCAGCCGGGCGAGCGGCCTATGATCGCGTCCGTATTGGCCAGAAGCTTACGCACCGCGCGGCGTGCGGCCTCCGGCTTTTTCGTGCGGATGCTTTTCTCGATCGTCTCGTGCAGTACCTGCGCATGCTGGAGATCGTCGCCTTCACGCGTCACGTAGCGGAACAGATGATCGAACGCCGATTCGATCAGCACGCCGAGCGGCACCAGAAGATCGTTGCCGGCAGCGCGCAGGATGGCAAGGTGAAAGCGCGTGTCGGCGCGGGTGCGGTCCTCCAGCGTGACAGCCGCCCCCATTTCCCGGCAGGCCCGGCTGATCTCTTCCATCTGCTCGTCGGTACGGCGCAGCGCCGCGAAAGCGGTCGCCTCCGGTTCGATGAGGTGGCGGAATTCCTGCACCGTCCGCAAAAAGGCCTCGCGGTCGGGAGAGGTCGCGTACCAGGCGAGCACGTCGCGATCGAGCAGGTTCCAGCGCTCCCTGGGTTCCACCCGGCTGCCGATCTTGGGGCGCGACACCAAAAGGCTTTTGGCCATCAGCATCTTGATCGCCTCGCGCACCGCCGAGCGGCTGACATTGAAGATCTGCGACCATTGCGCCTCGTTCGGCAGGACGCTGCCGGGCGGATAGTCGCCGCGCACGATGCGCAAGCCGATCTCGTTGGCGACCGAGGCATGCACGCTCGACCCGACATCGCGCGATCTGACTTTTCTGGGTTTTCCGTCTGACATGCTGCCCCTTCGCCTGCACGTCGGCGACGCTACATGCCCGCGTCGTCGAAAGCGACCCCAAAGGGCCCCTTGCGAACGCTTAGGCCCGGGTTATCTCTTCAAGATACCAATCGATATAGCGCAGTTCGTTGTACTCCATCGGCGCGATCGGGCCGGGCACGAAATAATGCGAGCGCACGCCACGCGCCGTGTGCTCGATGATCTTTTTGTCTTCCGCCGTGGTGACCTTCCAGAGCCAGGTGAGCTTTTCGAGATCGTAGTCCTGGCCCTCGACGGCATCGCCCTTGACCAGCCAGATCAGTTCCATTTCGCAACTGTTCGCCCCCTTGGGGATGAAGCGGTAGATCATGCCATGATCGGGGTAGCAGACGAGGAACGTCGTCCCGCCCAGATGGATGGAGGTGACGCCGCCGTCCGATTGCGTGAAGCGGCCCATCAGCGGCGCCAGCAGCGTACCGTCCTCGCTGCCGCTTTCGACGCCGTCATAAAGCGCATAGCGGAACGTATCGATGGCCTCTTGGCCCCCGGCGGAATTCTGCCAGCGATTGCCGCTGGCGATGCTGACGCCGAGCGCGCAGGTGCGCTCTTCCATCGCCGCGTTGAGCTGCTCGATCATCTCCTTCGGCTTTTCCAGCGCATGCGTCTGCGAATATTCGGGGTGCGCCGGACCGCAATGATAGCATTCGACATAGTTCTCCACGGCCAGCTTCCAGTTGGCGTCGAAGGCATACATTTCCCGGTGCGCGACCTTGGCTTCGCCCCAGCCATACTGGCCGCAGCTGGTGCGCAGGGATTGCTCGATCGGGTCGAAGTCGAGCGGTGTTTCGGCAAACGAGATGAACACCAGGCCGGACGCAACGCGCACATGCAGCTTCTTCAAGCCGTGCTCCGAGCGGTCGAAATCCTTGGGCATCAGCCGCGCGGCGCGCAAACTACCGTCGTTTGAATAGGTCCAGGCATGGTAAGGGCACACGAACATCTTCGCGTTGCCCTTCTGCTTGGTGCAGACTTCCGCGCCGCGATGGCGGCACACGTTCAGCATGGCATGCACCGCACCGTCCTGAGCGCGCGTCAGGATCACCGCCTCATCGCCGAGATTGAACAATTCGAAGTCGCCCGGATTGGGTATGACGCTTTCATGCGCCAGACAGTGCCAATGGCGGCGGAACACGCGCTCCATGTCGCGTTCGAAGATGGCGGGGTCGTGATAGAATGCCCGCACAAGGCCGTAGCCTGGCCGGCGCTCGGCCACCAGACGGTCGATGGCATCGGCTTCAGTGGCGGCTTGCTGGAGAGGAACTACACTCATGGCAACGTCCTTGTCACACTTGATAGCACCTGGCATTTCGCCAATTTTCCGGCTGCAGCGCCCGCATAGCCGTCTCGCCCAATAGACCCGCAAATGCCAGCCTGTGAATGAGCCAGCGCCGGCTGAGGACTGCGGCACCGCCTGACAGATTATCGCCGCCTTTTCGGCGCGCTCTCGCGAAAGCGACGCGTTTCCGGCGCAAACGCGGCAGCACATGACTTTCGCCGGCAAGCTGGCACAAGCATTGGCGCCGCTAAACGAAAGAGGAAACCGGTTTCGGAGGTAAGAGATGCGGAAAACGATGACCCATGGCTCAAGCAAACGAATATGAAAATTCGCCTAGTGCGTTTTCCGAATAATTTCGGTTACGTATCATAGCCAGCATGTGCGAACATGTTTTCGCATTCCTTTGGTGT
>NZ_JBTMXB010000046.1:0-26365 GCF_054489405.1 Mesorhizobium sp. A623 | reverse complement strand
CAAGCCTCACCGAGGCCCGAACTCAGATCACTGCATGGAAGGAGGATTACAACCGACAAAGACCGCACTCATCGCTGAAGCTACGTCAGGTAGCCAACTGCTTCCGGCCGCGAAGTCCAGGAACGACAAGGCAGCGAGCGGCAAGACGAAAAAGTTGAGCATCCAATTGTCCGCTAGCGTCGAGTTGCGAGCGGGATCAGCCCGCATGCGACGGTCGTTTCAAGACACAGTGTCGAGTAACGATACGTCATACGGCTGAGGAAATATGCACCCCCTTAGGAAGGAAGCCCTTCTATATACTTTGGGCGTACCGGCTCCGGTTTTACAAAATCAGTAGTGTTTCGACGGACTTGAGAAGGAAACCACCCACATCAGAACTATGCTGATGTGTGTCTACATCGAGCCGAGATACGGTAAAGGCACCGCGAGCATCGGCAACCAGCCGGAGGCGATGGGCGATTACCCGGACTCGACGGATTGCGCGGCCTAGCCATCCTCCTGGTCATGATGTTCCTTACTGTCCTTGGATTTCCGTTCCAGGAGTCGTCTCGATCGACTGGCAAGTTCGTGGGCTGAAGGCTGTGACGGAACAAGCGGCGATCACCGGCCGCGCGAGAGAAACCCATTGCTTCCCGCGCGCAGCGCAATCCCTCATTGCACCACGAAGCGCGAGTTGAAGGGCAGGCTGGCGGCGCCCACGGCCTTGGGGGATCGCTCGATATTGCCGGCGATCGCCGTGATGCCGGGGAGGGCACGTTCCAGTTGGCGGCAGATCACCTTGCAGACCGATTGCGGCGCATAGGACGACAGCACCACGGTCTTCACGGGAACGAACTGCAACAGGGAACTCGCCGACAGCTTCATCTGGGCAACCAGCTCATTGCACCATGCGATTTCGGCATTGCCATAGGATGGCCAGCTTGATCCGCGCTCCCATAATTCGCCCGTCTCGGCACCCGTTTTCCTGACTTCCTCTTCAAGGCGCAATATTCCGACATCGAAGCTCACCGCGGCGCTGGTACTGTAAATCTGGTGATTGAGCACCAGCCGGCTGTGCAGGCGCGCTCCGAGATAGAAGAAAAGGTAATCGGAGAGATTCTTGGCCACGCCGAACATGCTCTCGCCGCCGGTCGCGGCCGTGATGTCGTTCTGTACATAAACCGGATAGCCGATCTCCTTCTCGATCTCGTCTTGCAATGCCTCGAAACGCTCGCGCTCTACCTTTGGCGTCAGTTCCAGTTCAGCCTCATCGCCGGGCAATGCGAGGCCGATGCCGGCGATGCGCGAATGGAGTTCTTCCGGCAGTTGGGCGATGGCGTTGGCGACCGCGCGCATGAACTGGGGATGATTGCTGTCGTGGGTCGGTGACGGCAGCGGAAGAACGGTGCGAAACCGCAGCGCGCCGACGAAGTCCACCAGAACGACTTCCACCTGCCGGTGCCCGACACTGATCCCGACCGAATAGGCGCCCTCGGGGTTGAGCGAAATCGGCACAGTTGGCGGCCCTACGCGACCGCGCTGCGCTTCGCCTTTCGCAATCAGGCCTTCCTGTTCCAGCGAACGTACGATCACGGAAACCGTCTGCGCCGACAGGCCCGTCCGCTCGCCGATCTCGAGGCGCGTTATATCCTGGCTCTGCAGGAGCAGCGACAGGACGAGCCGTTCATTGTAGCTTCGCACGCTGACGGCGTTGAGCCCGCTGGCGCGATCGGCGATGCGAAGTGGATTGGGCGGAGCGAACCGCATATCAGGCATAATAGGTCCTCGTCGCGCTCATCGCCGCTCGATTCAGCGGGTCAAGCCCGTTTTCAATGCTTGGCCGGGCTCTCATCGCGCCAACCGATCGCTTCGACTTCCCTGGCAAGGGCGTTGCCCAGGGCCGCGTGCGCTTCCCCGTTTATGTGGAAGCCGTCGCGCGGGTCGCAACTCACCACCGAGCCCGCGTCGAAGAAGTGCACTTCCAGGGAGTCGGCAATGATCTCGAACTCCAGCGCCAGCTGCCGCGATTTTTCCTGCGCCCCCGCGAACACCGACTTCCATTCCTTGATGTCTTTGAGCATGGGCGGTGGAGACACGATCATGATTTCCGGCACTGTTTCTCTCGGCCCCGGCTTCAACTCCTTGATGTCGTGGACGAGGCAGCCGATGCCCATCGCGACTTCGGAAGCCGGCTGGTTGAACCGAACCTTGAGGTCGTTGGTGCCAAGCATCACGATCACCAGATCGAGCACGGCATGGCTTTGCAGGCAGGGACGAAGGTAGGTGCGCCCATTCTTGTGCGCTCCCTCGATAGGATCGTCCCGCACGGTCGTGCGGCCACTGAGGCCTTCCTCGATGACGTGCCAACGCGTGCTTCCGAGATGCTGCGCCATCACGCCAGGCCAGCGCTCGGACGGGCCATATCGATCAAGGGGTGTTCCCCCCGGAATCTGCCCATGCGTATTGGAGTCGCCGTAGCACAGCACAGTTCGCATGCTCCTCCCCGATTCAGACATGCCTTGACGGTCGATAGGAGACATCTTTCGCCTCCCGTTTCCGCCGCAGCCTGACATTGGCGCAAACAATAATACAAGGCAAAAAGATAATCCATCACTCTGAATAATTATTGACAGGCCGATTAAACGGTGCTTGAAAAAGTGCCGGAGGAGACGTTTCAGGCCCTTTTTCAGATCCGCTACGCCTCGCGCCAGCTTGGCGTTGCACGTATCGTCGTTGCTGACAGCAATGGGCTTCGAACAGACAGATGCATTGCCGCAATGTTCGGCAGGTGTTGACGCTTGGCTTTGCCAGGCGCCAAGAGCGACACGCCGTGGCCTTAGCCGCGGGGTTTTGGAGAGCGAAGGGAGGATGGCTCAATGAGAAATATTACCAAGGTATTTGTAGCAGCAGTACTAGCCACCAGCATGTTGTGTGCTCCGTCATTTGCCGATGAGGTGGTCTTGCTCGATGGTGTCGTGGCTCGCGCCGGCGACAACCCAACCGTGCCCGCCGGGAAATACAAGAAGGATGGCCCGTGGGTCATCGGAATGAGTTATTTCGGCATCAACGCTAACACCTGGACGGTGCAGGTTGCCCATGAGGCTGAATTTGCAGCCGCCAAGGACAAGCGGATTTCCAAGTTTATTCAATTGGATGCCGGTTTCGACCAGAAGAAGCAGGTAGCCGACATTGAGGATCTGATCGCGCAGAAGGTCGATGCGATCATCGTTCAGCCTGTCACATCGACGTCGGCCGACGCCAGCATCCAGAAGGCTGTCGCGGCCGGCATTCCGGTTGTGCTTCATACCGGTCGCATCGAGACGGATGCCTACACCACCGAGATCCAGGGCGGCGCCGAGCACTTCGGCAAGGTCATGGGCGACTTTCTCGTCAAGGAATTGGGCGGCAAGGGCAATATCTGGGTGCTGCGCGGTCTGGCCGGCCACCCGGAAGACACCAACCGCTATAACGGCCTTCTGCAGGCGTTGAAGGGGACGGATGTCAAGATCGCCGCCGAGGATCATGGCGACTGGCAGTACGACAAGGGCAAGAAGGTTTGCGAGACGCTTTATCTCAGCAATCCGCAGGTGGACGGCATCTGGTCGTCCGGAGCCGACATGGCGCGTGCCTGCGTCGATGTGTTCAAGCAGTTCGGTGCAAAAATCCCGCCGATCACCGGGGAGGGCAACAATGGCTTCTTCGGCCTGTGGATTTCGGAGGGCCTGAAGTCGATCGCGCCTGAATACGGTCCGACCCAAGGCGCTGCGGGCATTCGCGCGGCCGTCACCTTGCTCGAGGGCAAGGAGATGAAGAAGCACTACGACTACAATCCCGATGGCTGGGACCTGGAGAAAGCGAAGAAGTATTATCGCGAGGATCTCTCCGACGCCGTCTGGTGGCCCTCGGAACTTTCCGAGGAAAAGCTCAAGGAATACTACGGCAAGTGACAGCGCTTCACGGGCGCCCCGCCTTGGTGGCGGCGCCCGTGGGTACTTGATCGCTGTTTCCAGGAACGGATGCCGTGGTAATGGAAAACCTCGTCGAAATGTCGAACATCGACAAGGTGTTCGCCGGAACTGCCGCCCTCAAGGGTGTGTCGATCGTGCTGAAGCCAGGCTCGGTGCATGCTCTCATGGGAGAAAACGGCGCCGGAAAATCGACGCTGATGAAGATTCTCGCGGGGGTTCAGCGGCCCGACAGCGGCAGGATTCTGTGCGCCGGCCGGGAGGTCAGCTTCGCGACGCCGAAGGATGCGCTGGCCGCCGGAATTTCGACCGTCTTTCAAGAACTCTCCCTCCTGTCCAATCTGACAATAGGCGAGAATATGTTCCTTGGGCGGGAACCGACAACATTGCTCGGGCGCGTCGACTACGCGAAAATGAATCGCGAGGCGGGCAGGGCGCTGGCGGATCTCGGGCTGAAGCTTGATCCCGACACGCTCGTCTCGGAACTCAGCATCGCCGAACGGCAGTTCGTCGAAATTGCGCACGGCATTATGGCGGAAGCCAGTGTTTTCATCCTGGACGAGCCCACGGCCGCGTTGAACGCGGCCGACGTCGAAGTACTCAACCGCCATATCCGGCGCCTGAAGGACGAAGGCAAGGCGGTCGTCTACATCTCGCACCGAATGGACGAGATTTTCGCCATTTGCGACACGGTCACCGTGCTCAAGGATGGAGAGCTTGTCGGAACCAGGCCGCTCTCGGAAATGACGCCAGCGTCCTTGATCGCCATGATGGTGGGACGCCAGCTGTCCGACCTGTTCCCCAAGCGTGGCGAAGCACCTGGTGAGGTGGTCCTGCAGGCCGACGACTTCCGCATTGATGCGCGCTCCAGGCCTTTCAATCTTACCTTGCACCGTGGCGAGATTGTCGGGCTCGCCGGCCTGGAAGGGCAGGGTCAGCAACGGTTTCTTCGCTCTTTGATCGGCCAGTTCACGCCGGCTTTCGGACGGGTGAAGATCAAGGACAGGCCGCTCGCCGTCCCTGTCTCGATCGACGGGGGCGTCCGGCGGCTGCAATCGATGGGTGTCGGCTTCGTTCCCGAGGACCGCAAGGATGACGGTCTTTTCATCGGCCTCTCCATCGCACACAACATCGTGGCGGCCCTTCATGCTTCGCACGCAGAACTGAGCGTTGCCGGGCAATATGGTGAAACGATCGCCTCCACGATGAGCGACCTGCGGATAAAGGCGCGCAGCCCAGCCGTGGAAGTTGGAGCGCTATCGGGCGGCAACCAGCAGAAGGTCCTGCTGGGGCGCTATCTCGCGGCGAAGATGGACATCCTCCTGATCGAGGAACCTACACGCGGCGTCGATATCGGAGCGAAGTCCGAAATCTATCGGCTTTTGCGCAGTTTCACGGACAAGGGTGGCGCCGTCCTCGTGCTCTCGCGCGAAACGCTGGAACTCATCGGTATGTGCGACAGGATCTGCGTCATGCACGACAACACCATCGTCGCGGAAATGCCGGCCGCCGAGGCGACCGAGCACAACATCCTGGACGCCGCGCTCAGCACCGTTGGAGGAAATCGGATAACGGTGCAGGGCGCATGATGGCGCGCGCAAAACGCCTTTTCGGCACGACGGGATCGCGGCAAGGCCTTTGGGTGCTCCCGCTGTTGATCGCCTTGGCAATCGTCTTATGGCTGACTTCCCAGACGTCGCAGTTCATGAATCAGGAAAACCTGCTTAACCTGGTGTCGCAGGCGATGCCCCTGGTCATCACCGCGATCGGGCAGTTGTTCGTGATCCTTATCGGTGGGCTCGATCTTTCCGTGGGTTCGGTCATCAGCTTCACCACGGCGGTGCTGGCGCTTGGAGGACCGGTCTATCTGCTCGTCCCGGCGGTCTTCCTTCTTGCTGCATTGATCGGCCTGACCAACGGCTTCATCATCACGCGTCTCAACGTCCACCCGATCATTGCCACGTTGGCGATGCAGTACATTGTGCTGGGGGTAACGCGCGTCCTGCGGCCGGTGTCGGGTGGCAACGTGCCGGACCTCGTCATCCAATCCGTCAACGGTTCGGTATTCGGCGTTCCATTCCCCGTAATCTGGGGCGTTATTGTCGTCGCGGTCGCCTGGAAGTGCCTCTACGGTTCACGGTTCGGCCTGCACCTTTTCGCCATAGGCGGCGGCGTGGCGTCGGGCACGCAAGACGCCGCGCGCAATTTCGGCATCGCCGACAAGCGCAACATCATCCTCGCCTACATGATCTGCTCCTGCTTTGCCGCACTGGCTGGGATCTTTCTGGCTGGCCGCATCGTGTCGGGCGATCCGAATGTCGGCCTGCTTTTCGAACTGGACGCAATCACGGCCGTGGCCATAGGCGGCACGCAGCTTTCCGGCGGTATCGGCAGCCTGCATGGCACCGTCATCGGCGCGCTCATCATGGCGCTGCTGGCCAACGGCATGAACCTGACCAACGTCTCGCCCTTCGTGCAGACAGCCATCAAGGGCGGCATCCTGCTGCTGGTCGTCTCCCTGCAGTCGCGTAAGAAGATGGGGTTGTAAGTGCCTGCTTTGCTCGCAAGTCCCGCTCTACGCAGCCTGCTGAAGATACCGCCGGCCTACTATGTCTTCCTGCTGCTCCTGGCGATCCTGTTCATCGCCAGGCCGCAACTGATGAACCTCAACGTCATGGGCATATTCATGCGCCAGGTAGTGCCGTTGGGCATACTCGTCCTCGGCCAACTCCTGGTCATGCGGGTCGGGAGCATCGACCTCGCCGGTGGCGGCGTCATCCTGTTCATCAACTACGTCATCTCTTCGCGGATGTTTCCGGACGCGTCGGTGTTCTTTTTCATTGGCCTGGCGCTGCTCATCGGCCTTGCAATCGGCCTCTTCAACGGCGTGATGGTCGGCCGGCGGCGCGTCTCGGCGGTCATCGTTACGCTCGCCGTCAGCATCGTGCTCGTCGGGTTCGTTCAATATCTTTCGAGCGGCAAGCCTCCCGGTGACGTGCCGAAAATGTTCACCGAAATCTACAATACAAGGCTCGGCGTCATCCCGACCCCGGTTATCTTCTGGGCGGCGCTCACGGTCATCCTGTCTGTATTTCTGTCCATTACGATATTCGGCCGCCATATCGCGTCGGTGGGCGAGAATGTTCAGGCCGCACATTTCTCCGGCGTTCCGGTCGTGCGCACCGTGGTGCTGGCACACACGCTGGCGGGCCTGTTTGCCGCGATCGCGGCGCTGGTTCAGACGGCGTCCATCGCCGTCGGCAGCGTCCGCGTCGGCCTCGACCTGCCGATCCTTTCGGTTGCCGCCACCATCCTGGGCGGCGTTGTATTCGGGCGAGGCGAGGGCGGTGTCTGGGGGCCGTTCTTCGGCGTGCTGTGCTTCGCACTTCTCTTTGTCGTGATGACGACCTTCGGTATCGGCGAGCCCGGCAAACTCATTGCACAGGGCCTGATCATACTGCTTGCCGCGATCTTCTACGGCCTGCGCACGGCCAGGTCCTGAAACAGCTATTTTTTGGAGGAGACACATGAGCCAAAAGAAATCGATCCTGTGCTTCGGCGATTCACTCACCTGGGGCTGGATTCCGGTGATCGAAGGGTCGCCGACCTATCGCTATCCATACGAACAGCGCTGGACGGGCGTGATGGCATCCCATCTCGGTGACGCTTATCATGTCGTCGAGGAAGGCCTCAGCGCACGCACCACCAGCGCTGACGATCCCAACGATCCTCGGCTGAACGGCAGTGCCTATCTGCCGGCTTCGATCGCCAGCCACCTGCCGCTCGATCTGGTTATCCTGCTGCTCGGCACCAACGACACCAAGCCATTTTTCAACCGCACGCCCTATGACATCACCTACGGGATGGCCAAACTGGTCGGGCAGGTGCTTACGGGCGGTGGCGGCATCGGGACGCCTTATCCCGCGCCGAAATGCCTTGTGGTTGCTCCCCCGCCGCTGTCGCCCATGCCGCACCCCTATTTCCAGGGCATGTTCGGCGGCGGACATGAAAAATCAGGGGAGCTTGGCAAACAGTACAGGGACATGGCGGATTTCATGAAAGTGGACTTCTTGAACGCCGGTGATTTCATTACCACGGACGGCAGCGACGGCATCCATTTTACCGTGCAGAACAATCTGGATCTCGGAAAGGCCATCGCCGACAAGGTTGCAAAAATCCTTGCAGGCGATCCGGCGTGAAAGCTGACTGAGCGGGATTGATAAAGCCGCTCAACTCGCCTTGCGTTGCGCCCGGTCGATGAAATCGGCAATCGACCGGGGCAGGGTGCCCGTTTCCAGGAAGGGCGCATGGCCCTGGCCCTCGACGGTGATCGTTTCCATGGCCGGATGATGCGCCCGCATCGCATAGAGCGTTTCCGGCGAAAGCAGGCTCGAATTGCTGCCGCGCAACGTGAGCATCGGTATGGGCGCAAGCACATCGAATTGCGGCCATAGCGTCGGCAACGGTTTGGAAAAGTCGATATCGGCCAGCGTTTCGGTCAGTTTAGGGTCGAAGTCCGGCAGCCAGCCTGTGTCCGTTTCCCGGTATAATGCCCGAACCATGCGCTCCCAGTCGGCATCGGGCAGCCCCGGAAAGGCCACACCATGCACGGCGCGCTGCGCCTCGACGGCCTGCCCGAAGCTTTTGGGCTTGGGCGCGCGCTCCAGATAGGAACCGATATGGGCGAGGCCCGCTGCCTCGATCGCCGGCCCGATGTCGTTGAGCACGATCGCCTTCAGCGCCGCCGGCCGCATCGCTCCCAGCACATGAAGGATCAGCCCGCCGCGCGAAGTGCCGATAAAGGCTGCTGCTTCGATGCCAAGCGCGTCCATCCCGGTCAGCACGTCGCCGGCTTCGACGAGCACATTGTAGTTCTTGACGTCGAGATCGTAGGCCGATTGTCCGCGTCCGCGATAGTCGAAGGCAACCACCCGGCGCGGCGCGCTCTCATGCGTCGACAGATAGACCGCCAGCTCGTGAAAATCCCGTGCATTGCGGGTCAGGCCGGGAAGGCAGACCACGGGCCAAAGCGCCGGATCCGGTTCGCCATAGAGGCGGGCGTGGAGTTCAAGCCCGTCGGCTGCTGCGTAGAAGAAGTCGGAGAAGCCTCGATCCGCCATGCTCGCCCCTGTCGAAAGCCCGGCTGACAAGAGTGCCGTCATTGGCTGCGCCCGTTCACCAGATCGCCGACAATGTCGTATTTTCCGGTAAGGCGCATCTTGTAAACCTCGTAATTCTCTAAAACGCGCTGCACATAGCTTCGCGTCTCGGTATAGGGAATGCGCTCGATCCAGTCGACGACGGTGTCGATGTCCTTGCCGCGCGGATCGCCATAGCGCGCTACCCATTGAGCGGCGCGGGCGGGGCCTGCATTGTAGCCGGCGAAGGTCAGCACATAGGAGCCGTCGAAGCGGTCCAACTGCTGGCCCAGAAAGGCAGCGCCCAGCGTCGCGTTGTAGCCGGCGTCGGTGGTCAGGCGCGCTTGCGAAAACGGCATGCCGGCCTTCTTCGCCAGTTGCATGGCGGTGCCAGGCATGAGTTGCAAGAGCCCAAGCGCGCCCGCGCCCGAAACCGCGCCGACATTGAATTCGCTTTCCTGGCGCGCGATGGCATAGGCAAGCGCCTTGCCCGAGCCGGAGATATCGGCGGAATCGGGAATGACGCCAATCGGATGCGACAGCGCACCGACATCGATGCCGCGCCCCGCCGCGATCTTGGCAACCCTCAGCGCGAGGAAGTCGCTGCCCTGTTGTTTTGCCATTCCAGCCAGCAGCGCCAGTTCGCCGGGGCTCTCGATTTGCCCGGCGAGATCGCGGTAAAGCGCGCTTGCAAAGCGCCCGTAACCCGCCTCCTGCAGGCGCAAAATGGCGCGGACCGCCTCGCGGTCGAAAAATGCCGTGCGCTCGGCGGCGGACGGTTCGGGATAGGCGATGGTAAGCGTCTGGCGGCCGATGCGTTCGCCGGCAAGCTGGCCGTAGAAGGTCGTGCCATAGGCCGACGCCTTGGCGAAATAGTCTTTCGCGCTGCCGGGTCCGCCTTGCTCGGCGGCGCGGCCCAGCCAGTAATAGGCGCGCGACAGCGAGATCGGGCCGTCCGCCAATTGGGCGATCCGGGAAAAATGCCGGGCGGCACGCTGCGGATCGTTCAGACCGCGCAGCGCATACCAGCCGGCATGGAATTCGGCATCGGCAGCACTTGCCGCACTTTCGGCGGCGTGCGCCGCGACGATCGCATAGGCCGTCTTCATGTCGCCCTGGTCGACCAGTTCGCGCGACAGGACGCGGCGTTCCACCCACCAGGCATCGGGGTCCACCAACGCTGCCCGGTCGGTCGGCGCCTGCATCACCACGGCAGCGGCGTCGCTATATTTCTTCTGCTTGCGCAGGTATTCGGCCTCGGCGAAGAAATAGCCGGCCGAACGCCGGTCGGGCGGTACGGCCTTCAGCAGGTCGGGTGCGGTCTTGTCGCCGCGGATCGCGGCGGCCCAGGCATCGGCCAATGGCTGTGCCCCGGCAAACGCTGCTACGCGCAGTCCCGAATTGACCCGGTCGGCATAAAACATCCGCTCCATGCGGAAACGGTGGTCGGCTGTCGGGATAATCGCGCCGAACTCCGTGAGGATCGCCGCTTCGTCCTTGGCCTCCAGTTTTTCCGTTCGCCAGAAGGGCGACAGAACGGTCTGCGCCGCCTTGACGTTCCCCTGCGCCACATAGGCGCGGGCAAGCAGCACCACGCCTTCGAAGGTTTGCGGCTGTACGCCGCCGAATGCCTGCACGACGGTTTGCGCGTCGGGGTTCTCGCGGTAGAGCGCAAGTTCGCCGTTCCTGCGCAGCGCCGACAGGTCCGGCCAATCCGGCAGCATCCTGGCGGTGGCGGCGATGTCGCTGCTCGGCACCTTGTCGCCGCCATAGAGCGCGATCGTCCAGGCCAGGACATGCCGGTCGAGCGAATTTTCGGGCAGTGCGTCGCGTATTGCGCGCGCGCCGTCGATGTCGTGCGCGGCCAGCGCATCCAGCCCGGTCTTGAGTTGGCTGACGGAATTGGCGTCACGATCGAGGCTCGGCATGGGGATCGCAAACGTCGGTTGCGTGTCGATGCCGGCGTCAAGCACCGCGCCTGGAAACAGGGCGATGATAAGGCCTAGAATGGTTGCTCGATATGGCCGTTTCACGGTCATTTGTGGGGTCGTTCCTGCTCCGGCATGTCCTTTAGATAGGCGCTTCCTGTCGCAAGCCTAATCGCCGGTTGTGAAAGGCTGGTGAATCAAATGTAAACGCAACGCAGCACAGGCATTTGACCGCCATGTGTTTGTTGCCCCGTAACGTTGTCGAGACTATGGTGCGCCGCCTTGCTTTGGGTTAGAAGCCGGGCAACATCCAGAAAGGCAATGAAACCCGAGGGTTTCAAGGAGTTTGACGAAATGCTGAGAGGCTCGCTTACCGCGCTCGTGACACCGTTCGATCATAGCGGTCGTTTCGACGAGAAAGCCTTTCGTGCATTCGCCGAATGGCAGATCGCGGAAGGCACGACGGGTCTGGTGCCGGTCGGCACCACCGGCGAGTCGCCGACGCTGTCTCATGACGAACATCGGCAGGTGGTGAAGGCCTGCGTCGAGGTCGCGAAGGGGCGAGTTCCCGTCGTTGCCGGCGCCGGCTCCAACAACACGCAGGAAGCGGTCGGGCTGGTAAAATATGCCGAAAGCGTCGGCGCGGATGCCGTGCTGGTGGTGACGCCCTATTACAACAAGCCGACCCAGAACGGCATTTATGCGCATTTCGCCGCCGTGGCCGGCGCGACGAGCCTGCCGATCATCATCTACAACATCCCGCCGCGCTCGGTCATCGACATGACGCCCGAGACGATGGGCAGGCTGGCGCATGATTTCCCCAACATCGTTGGCGTCAAGGATGCGACCGGCAAGGTCGAGCGCGTCTCGGAACAGCGCGCAACCTGCGGCAAGGACTTCATCCAGCTGTCGGGCGAGGATGCTTCGGCGCTGGGTTTCAACGCGCATGGCGGGGTAGGGTGCATTTCGGTGACGGCCAATGTCGCGCCGCGCCTGTGCGCCGAATTCCAGGCGGCGACCTTGGCAAACGATAAGGAAAAGGCTCTGGACTTGCAGGATCGGCTGTTGCCGCTGCACAAGGCGATCTTCATGGAACCGGGCGTTTCGGGCGCGAAATATGCGCTTTCCCGGCTGGGCAAGATCGAGAACGTGGTGCGCTCGCCGCTGATGGTCGTTGAAGCCGAGACGGCTGCAAAGCTTGACGCGGCGATGAAGCACGCCGGCTTGATTAATTGAGGGTGAGGGCCCACCTCTTTCCATCATGAACCAGGTCAGAAAATCCGATCCCAACAGCAAGGTCGCCGCGGAAAACCGCAAGGCGCGCTTCAACTATGAGGTACTCGACACGCTCGAGACCGGCTTGGTGCTGAGCGGCACCGAGGTCAAGTCGCTGCGCGGCGGTCACGCCAACATCCAGGATTCCTACGCCTCCGTCGAGGGCGGCGAGATCTGGCTGATCAATTCCTATCTGCCGGAATATCTGCAGGCCAACCGCTTCAACCACGAACCGCGCCGCCGCCGGAAACTGCTGGTGTCGAAACGCGAAATGGCGCGCCTTTCGCACAGCATCGAGCGCGATGGCATGACGCTGGTGCCGCTAAAGCTCTATTTCAACGAGCGGGGCAGGGCCAAACTGCTGCTGGCGGTAGCGCGCGGCAAGAAACTGCACGACAAGCGCGAAACCGAAAAACAGCGCGACTGGAACCGCGAAAAGGGCCGGCTGATGAAAGAGCGCGGGTAGGGGAATAGGGCAATAAGGCAGTAGGGCAATATGTCGGCTCAGGCTGGAAATTCGCCTGCAATCTTATTGACACGGCCAACGCCTATTGATGCTCTGCCCTACTGCCCTACTGCCCTACTGCCCTACTGCACTTTCTCCGCCAGCCAGGCCTTGATCAACGACTGGTAGGGCACGTCGCGCTTGTTGGCGGCGATCTTGATCTGCTCCAGCAGGGAAATCGGTAGCCGCAGCGAGATCGAGGTCGTTGATGGCTTGAGATTGGGCATGCGCACTTTCTGCGCCTTGCTCCAATCGACAAGGTCGGCCGAATCCGTCGCCTCCCAGAAACGCCGCTCTTCGGCTTCATCCACGAAGGCGGGAAGTGGTTTATCGTGCTTGCCCATAGATGGCTCGCTCCTTTCGGTGCATGTCTCGTGCGGAGATGACCCGGATCAGCCGCAAATTCTGCCGAAGCGTGAAGGTGATGTGCAGTAAACGCCCGGCTTCACTGTGCCCCAGCGCATGAAGCCGTGTTTCGACTGTACTATGGTGTTCATCCGCGACCACCAGAAGCGGCTCGTTAAAGAAAACCTGTTCGGCCTCCGGTTGTCCGACACCATGCTTCTCGACGTTCTTTCGGCTGTTGCCGGCGTCCCAGTCAAAGCCTTCGATCCGGTTCCAGTCGATCATTGTGCGTATATTACCATGATATACGCGGTCGGTCCATCACTGGTCGAGGAACGTCTTTATCGCGCTAAAAACATTCACGAACATCTCCGTCGTCAGCACGCCCGTATTGGTGTTGTAGCGCGAGCAGTGGTAGCTGGAAAACAGCGTCAGATCGCCGATAGCGCTTTGCCCGCCATGCTTGAACGGATGCGCGGCGACCCTTCCGCCCAGCGCACGCACGGTCGATTGATGGGCGATGGTGCCGAGCGTCAAGACGGCTTCGAGGTTCCTGAAGCGGGCGATGGTCGGGATCAGGAAGGTGCGGCAGGTGGCGATTTCCGCGCCGACCGGCTTGTTTTCCGGCGGCACGCAGCGCACCGCGTTGACGATGGCCGTGCCGACCAGTTCGAGACTGTCATCTGGCCTAGCCTCGAATTTTCCGCGCGCAAGCCCATGTGAAATCAGCGTCGAGTAAAGCAGATCGCCGGCATAATCGCCGGTGAAGGGCCGTCCGGTGCGGTTGGCGCCGCGCAGGCCAGGCGCCAGGCCGACGATCAACAGGCGCACCGCATCCTCGCCTGCGGGCGGCAGGAAGGCGGGCACCGGGCCATTGAACCAGGAAGGTTCACGCTGGCGCCACAAGGCGATGAAGTTATGCAGGCGCGGGCATAGCGGGCAGTCGTGACCCGGTTCCGGCGAGGCGGTCATGCCGGCCACGCTCAATAGTCTTCCTCTTCGCCGGCGGCAGGTTCCGGCCGCCGCACGGGGCGTTCCGTGGGATCACGCCCGATTTCGGCCTTTAAGGACACGAGGTCGATGAAATGGTCGGCTTGTCGGCGCAGATCGTCGGAGATCATCGGCGGCTGCGAGGCCATGGTGGACACCACCGAAACCTTGGCCCCCTGGCGCTGCAACGCTTCCACCAGCGTGCGGAAATCGCCGTCGCCGGAGAAGATGACATAGTGATCGACCTTGCTGACGAGTTCGAGCGCATCAACCGCCAGCTCGATGTCCATATTGCCCTTGATCTTCCGCCGTCCGGCCGAATCGGTGAATTCCTTGGCCGGTTTGGTGACGACCTTGAAGCCGTTATAGTCGAGCCAGTCGATAAGCGGGCGGATCGAGGAGTATTCCTGATCTTCCACCAGCGCTGTGTAGTAATAGGCACGTAGCAGGTAGCCGCGCTTCTGGAAGCTCGACAGAAGCTTGCGGTAGTCTATGTCGAAGCCGAGTGCGCGTGAAGTGGCGTATAAATTGGCCCCGTCGATGAAAAGAGCGATCTTTTCGCGGGCGTCGAACATGGAAATATCCCTTTTATGCAATAGCGGCAAATATGCGGTACAGGTGGTATCGGTAAATTCCGACCTACCTGTCATTTGAAGAAATAGCGGCGGCTTTGTGGCTTTCCAGACCGCTTCATGGATATGCAAGCGATTGTGATGGAAACGCTGCGTGGTGGGGAGCATGTGTGTGCCGGCGTGCCCATGCCGGCGTGCTTGTGTTTTATCGGCATTCGGGTTATGGACCGCGCCTGTTTTCCGTCACATCCATTGTATGAAAGGGGCATTCATGGCCCGCGTAACCGTTGAAGACTGCATTGACAAAGTCAACAACCGCTTCGAGCTGGTGCTTCTCGCCGGCCACCGCGCCCGCCAGATCAGCCAGGGCGCGCCGATCACGGTCGATCGCGACAACGACAAGAACCCCGTCGTGGCGCTACGCGAGATCGCCGACGAAATGCTGTCGCCCGACGACCTGAAGGAAGACCTGATCCACTCGCTGCAGAAGCATGTCGAGGTTGACGAGCCCGAGGCGGATGGCGAGGCGCTTGCCGATCAGGTGACCGCGGCCGCCGATTCCGACGACGTCGAAGAGAACATCACCTTCGACCGCATGACCGAGGAAGACCTGCTGGCCGGCATCGAAGGTCTTGTCGCGCCCGAGAAAAGCGACGATTTCTGACCGATTGAGCGACATCCGGCACTTTCGCACGGAAACGTTCATCGCTATTTATGACATGCGCTGCATATGCTTGTGGCGCATGTTTCATTTTAGCCCGTGAGAAGCCGCCCATGATGCGTCAATATGAGCTTGTCGAGCGCGTCCAGCGCTACAAGCCCGACGTCAACGAGGCGCTGCTCAACAAGGCCTACGTCTATGCCATGCAAAAGCATGGCTTCCAGAAGCGCGCTTCCGGCGACCCCTATTTCTCTCATCCGCTCGAAGTCGCCGCCATCCTCACCGACATGCATATGGACGAGGCGACCATCGCGGTTGCCCTGTTGCACGACACGATCGAGGACACCACCGCCACCCGCGCCGAGATCGACGAGTTGTTCGGCCCTGAAATGGGCAAACTGGTCGAGGGGCTGACCAAGCTGAAGAAACTCGACCTCGTGTCGAAGAAGGCCGAGCAGGCGGAAAACCTGCGCAAGCTCCTGCTGGCGATTTCGGAAGACGTGCGCGTGTTGCTGGTCAAGCTGGCCGACCGCCTGCACAACATGCGCACGCTGCATCACGTGCCCGAAGCCAAGCGCCTGCGCATCTCCGAGGAGACGATGGAGATCTATGCGCCGCTGGCCGGCCGCATGGGCATGCAGGGCATGCGCGAGGAACTCGAGGAACTGGCGTTCCGCTATATCAATCCGGAAGCCTACCGCATGGTGACGGGGCGTCTGGCCGAATTTTTTGAGCGCAACAAGCATGTGCTGGGCGAGATCGAGCACGCCTTGTCGGCTCTTTTCGAAAAAGATGCCATCGACGCGGAAGTGAAAAGCCGCCAGAAGAAGCCATGGTCGGTGTTTCGCAAGATGGAGGCCAAGGCGCTTTCTTTCGAGCAACTGTCCGATATTTTCGGCTTTCGCGTCGTCGTCGGCAGCGTCGAGGATTGCTACCGCGCGCTGTGCGCCATCCACACCACATGGTCGATGGTTCCGGGACGCTTCAAGGACTACATCTCGACGCCCAAGCAGAACGATTATCGCTCGATCCACACCACCATTGTCGGGCCGTCGCGCCAGCGCGTCGAATTGCAGATACGCACCCGCGAGATGAACCAGATCGCCGAATATGGCGTCGCGGCGCATTCCGTCTACAAGGACTTCGGTTCGAAGGAGGGGGGCGGCAAGGCAAATGGCGCTGCGGCCAATACCATCTCCAAGGACACCAATGCCTATGCCTGGCTGCGCCGCACCATCGAGCAGCTTGCCGAAGGCGACAATCCGGAGGATTTCCTCGAAAACACAAGGCTGGAACTGTTCCAGGACCAGGTGTTCTGCTTCACGCCGAAGGGCATGCTGATCGCGCTGCCGCGCGGGGCGACGCCCATCGACTTCGCCTATGCCGTCCACACCGATGTCGGCGACACCTGCGTCGGCACCAAGATCAACGGCCGGGTCATGCCGCTGATGACGGAATTGAAGAATGGCGACGAGGTCGAGATCATCCGCTCCAAGGCGCAGGTGCCGCCCGCCGCGTGGGAATCGATCGTCGTCACCGGCAAGGCGCGCTCGGCCATCCGCCGCGCCACCAAGAACGCGATCCGCAAGCAATATTCGGGGCTTGGCGCGCGTATTCTGGAGCGCACCTTCCAGCGCGCCGGCAAGACCTACACCAAGGAAAGCCTGAAGCCGGTCCTGCACCGACTGGCGCGCAAGGACATCGAGGATGTGCTGGCGTCGGTCGGGCGGGGCGAACTGGCCTCGAGCGACGTGATGAAGGCGGTCTTTCCCGATTACCAGGACGAGCGCGTCACGCAGGTGCAGCCCAAGCAGCGCGAGGAGGGCTGGTCGCGCATCCGCAATGCCGCCGGCATGCTGTTCCAGATTCCCGGCCGCGCGGCGCGGCGCGAAAAGGGCCAGGCCAAGGACGGCGCCTTGCCGATCCGTGGCGTGCACAGCGATTTGCCGGTGCATTTCGCGCCCGAAGGCGCGGTTCCAGGCGACCGTATCGTCGGCATCGTCCAGCCGGGTTCCGGCATCACCATCTATCCGATCCAGTCGCCGTCGCTGACCGCCTTCGACGACCAGACGGAACGCTGGATCGACGTGCGCTGGGACATCGACGAGAACAACAAGGAGCGATTTCCGGCGCGCGTTTCGGTCACCGCCATCAATGCGCCGGGTTCTCTTGCTGATATAGCGCAGGTGGTTGCCTCCAACGACGCCAACATCCATACGCTTTCGATGATACGCACGGCGCCGGATTTCACCGAGATGCTGATCGATCTCGAAGTATGGGATCTGAAACATCTGAATCGGCTGCTGTCGCAGCTCAAGGATAATTCGAGCGTCAGCGATGCGCGGCGGGTGAACGGGTAGGGGTTTGGGTGATTACTCATCTGAATTGGCGCCCGACGACGCAAGGGAAAATTATGCAAACTGAAGAAGTCCTCGACGTTTTCCGCTCTGCCGGAGCCGTGCTGGAAGGGCATTTCATCTTGACTTCCGGCCTGCGAAGCCCGGTCTTCCTGCAAAAGGCGCGCGTGTTCATGCATGCCGACAAGACCGAGCGCCTGTGCCGGGCGCTGGCGGCGAAGATTCGCGAAAACGTGCAGGGCGAAATTGATTATGTGGTCGGTCCGGCCATTGGCGGCCTGATCCCCGCCTATGAGACCTCGCGCCATCTCGGCGTGCCGGCGATCTGGGTCGAACGCGAGCAGGGCGTGTTCCGGCTGCGCCGCTTCGACATCGAGAAGGGCGCGCGCGTCGTCATCGTGGAAGACATCGTCACCACCGGCCTGTCGATCCGCGAGACGATCGACTGCCTGCGGCAGCTTGGCGCGGAGGTAGCCGCCGCCGCCTGCATCATCGACCGTTCGGCCGGCAAGTCCGATGTCGGCGTTCCGCTGATCGCATTGGCCGAATACGAGGTTCCGGCCTATCCGGCAGACAATTTGCCGCCGGAACTGGCGGCCATTCCGGCCGTAAAGCCCGGCAGCCGTAATATTTGATGTTGTTAGGATCGAAGTTGAGGCGGTAAAGTCGGCGGATGTTATTCAAACGAAGAAGAGCGGAGAGCACTTGGGGGCGGTTTCGCGTATGGCTGTGGCCGCGCCGTTCCTTTTCGCGCTCCCTGCAGTACTTTTCCAAACGCATCCTGCGCCTGAGAGCAACGCCGCATGCCGTCGCCGCCGGCGTCGCTGCCGGCGTATTCGCTTCTTTTTTTCCGCTTGGCCTGCATTTCGTCGTCGCAGCCCTGGTTTGCTGGCTGATTGCCGGCAATCTGGTCGCGGCCTTGCTGGGGGCGGCGGTCGGCGGAAATCCGCTGACGGTGCCGCTTTTGTGGGGCGCTTCGTGGGAGACGGGAAAGCTCATATTGCATCGGCATATAAGCTCCGACGGTGCGCCGGCGCATCTGGGCGCCATGCTGCACGACATGAGCTTTCATCAATTGTGGGGACCTGTGCTGAAGCCGTTGACCGTCGGCGCTGTTCCGCTCGGCATCCTGTCCGGCCTTGTCTTCTACGGCATCACCCGTTGGGCAATGGCGGCATTCCGCGAGCAGCGCCGCAAGCGCACGGCCGATCGCGCGGCCTTGCGGCACGAAGATTCGCCCATGGCCGGTGGCGGCGCCGGATCCCCCGCCGAATGATCGTCGGCATTGGCAGCGACCTGATCGACATCCGCCGCATCGAGAAATCGCTGGAGCGCTATGGCGAGCGCTTTGTTCAGCGCATCTATACGGAGGTCGAGCAGGCGCGCTCGGAAGGGCGGCGTGCGCGGGCAGCGTCTTACGCCAAGCGCTTTGCCGCCAAGGAGGCGTGCGCCAAGGCGCTCGGCACTGGCATTGCGCAGGGCGTGTTCTGGCGCGACATGGGCGTCGTCAACCTGCCCAGCGGCAAGCCGACGATGGCGCTTTCCGGAGGGGCTGCGGTCCAGCTTGCAACGCTCTTGCCGCCCGGACACCGCGCCGTGATCCACCTCACCATCACCGACGATTTCCCGTTGGCTCAAGCGTTTGTGATCGTCGAGGCGGTTTTGGCCGAATTACCGCCCCAATAGTGGTCTCCGGCTGGCCCTGCGGACGTTGCCCCGCGGCCACCAAGCCCCTATACAACCAACGCATAAATCGAGGACTATATGAGCGTGGCTGAAAAATCCCAGAAGAAGACCGGCGGGCTAGGCGAGACCGTCAGCGTTATCGTGCAGGCGCTGCTGCTGGCGCTGGTCATCCGCACGATTTTCTTCCAGCCGTTCTCTATACCCTCCGGTTCGATGCGGCCGACGCTACTGGAGGGCGATTATCTGTTCGTCACCAAATGGTCCTATGGCTATTCGCGCTATTCGATGCCGTTCTCGCCGGACATCTTCTCCGGCCGCATCTGGGGATCGGAGCCGGCGCGCGGCGACGTGGCTGTGTTCAAATTCCCGCCGAACCCGTCGATCGACTACATCAAGCGCGTCATCGGCCTGCCCGGCGACAAGATTCAGGTGAAGGACGGACAGCTTTTCATCAACGGCGTTGGCGTGCCGCGCGAAAAAGTCGGGCAGATCGACAATCCCGACATTACCGAAGTCAGCCGGCCCGTCGATGTCTATCGCGAGACGCTGCCGAACGGCGTTTCCTATGATACGCTGGACCTTACGCAGAATGGCCTCGGCGACAATACGCGCGAATTCGACGTACCGGCCGATCATTACTTCATGATGGGCGACAACCGCGACAATTCCAGCGACAGCCGCTTTTCGGTCGGTTTCGTTCCCTCGGAAAACCTTGTCGGCCGCGCCAATATCATCTTCTTCTCGATTGCCGGCGGCTACAGCCCGCTCGAGATCTGGAAATGGCCGTCCGAGATGCGGGCTTCGCGCCTGTTCCAATTTATCCGCTGATGGGCCTGAACCGGCCCACGGGTGAAGCACTGGCTAAGGCTCTCGCGGCAAAGACGGGCCACGCCTTCAAGGATTTGCGCCTGCTTGAAACGGCGCTTACCCACTCCAGCGCGGTCAAGGCGGTGGCCAACAACGAGCGCCTGGAGTTCCTGGGCGACCGTGTGCTTGGGCTGATCGTTGCCGACATGCTGTTTCGCCGCTTTCCCGACGCGCGCGAAGGAGAGATCGCACCGCGCTTCAACGCGCTGGTCGACGCACGGAGTTGTGCCGCGATCGGGACGGAACTCGATCTGGCGGATTTCGTGCGCGCCGACGCTTCCCTCAAGGCGCGCATGCGCGGCTCTGGCGGAAACTACCTGGCGGACGCGGTCGAGGCGCTGATCGCGGCGATCTATATCGACGGCGGCATCGACGCGGCGCGGGCTTTCGTGCTGCGCTACTGGGAACCGCGCCTGAGCATGGTCGTGACCAAGCCCGTCAACCCGAAATCCGAATTGCAGGAATGGCTGGCCAGGGACAGCGATGCCCGGCCCGACTATACAATAGAAAAGCGCGAAGGCCCCGATCACCAGCCGGTCTTCACCGTCTCGGTGGCGGTGCCCGGCTTTGCGCCCTCGCAGGGCACCGGCGGCTCGCGCCGGGTTGCCGAAGAAGCGGCGGCCACCGCATTTCTGAGGCGCGAAGGCGTCTGGACCGACGAAGGGAATAGTTGAATGACCGCTGCCGAAGACGGCACTCCGGAAGAAGCCGCCCCCGCCACGCGGTCCGGTTTCGTGGCCTTGATCGGTGCGCCCAATGCGGGCAAGTCGACGCTGCTCAACCAGCTTGTCGGCGCAAAGGTGTCGATCGTCACGCACAAGGTGCAGACCACGCGCGCGCTGGTGCGCGGCATTGCCACGCATGACAACGCGCAGATCGTTTTTGTCGACACGCCGGGCATCTTCAAGCCCAAGCGCCGGCTGGACACGGCCATGGTCACCACCGCCTGGGGCGGCGCCAAGGACGCCGATGTCATCCTGGTGCTGATCGATGCCGAGCGCGGCATTCGCGGCGACGCCGACGCGATCCTCGAACGGCTGAAAGACGTGCGCCAGCCGATGGCGCTGGTGCTCAACAAGATCGACCGGGTCAAGCCCGAGGCGCTGTTTGCGCTGGCGCAGGCGGCCAACGAGCGCGTGCCGTTCAAGCGCACCTTCATGGTGTCGGCGCTGACCGGCTCCGGCTGCAAGGATCTTTTGACCTATCTGGCCGAAGCGCTGCCCGCAGGCCCCTGGTACTACCCGGAGGACCAGATTTCCGACCTGCCGATGCGCCAGCTTTCCGCCGAGATCACGCGCGAAAAGCTCTATCTGCGCCTGCATCAGGAACTGCCCTATTCCTCCCATGTCGAAACTGAAAAATGGGAAGAAAAGAAGGACGGTTCTGTCCGCATCGAGCAGGTCATCTATGTCGAGCGCGACAGCCAGAAGAAGATCGTGCTCGGCCATAAGGGCGAAACCATCCGCGCCATCGGCCAGTCGGCGCGCATGGAGATCGCCGGCATTCTCGACCAGAAGGTGCATCTGTTCCTGTTCGTGAAGGTGCGTGAGAACTGGGGCGACGACCCCGAGCGCTACCGCGAGATGGGCCTCGAATTCCCGCGCTGACGAGCGGCGCGGGATTGCGCCAGGCCATTCCGTTTCGACCGTTTTAGCGCTATGCTTGCCCCGCAGTCTGCGAGGTGAGCGATGGCCTACATCAGTACCCGGACCGATCCAGATCCCGGCTCCAAGACGTTCCAGATGTTCGAAAGGGCGCTTGCCGGCTACGGCTATCTGCCCAACATGGTCAAGGCGTTCAGCCACCGCCCCGAGGTGATGGAGGCGTGGAACGGGCTGCTTGCCAGCATAAAATCCGGCATGGACCTGCGCCGCTACGAACTCGTCACCATGGCGGCGGCCAAGGAACTGCACAGTTCCTATTGCATGCTGGCGCATGGCAGCGTGCTCTTGCACGGGCATTACACGGCATCGGAACTTCAGGCCGTCGTCGAGGGGGCGGACAATTCGCCTCTGGACGAGAAGGATCGGGCGATCATGCAGTTCGCCGCCAAGGTGGTGCGTGACGCCACGTCGATCACCCCGGCCGACGTCGATGCGTTGCGCGGGCATGGCCTGTCGGACGGCGAGATCTTCGACATCGTCGCGGCCGCCGCCGTCCGCTGCTTCTTCAGCAAGACGCTCGACGCGCTGGGCGTGCTACCCGACAGCACCTATCACGAAATCGAGCCGAAGCTGAAGCGTGCGCTTGTCGTCGGCCGGGATATCGATACCGGCTACGATAGGGCGCTATCCGGCTGAAACTGGCGGCACAGGGGTTCCCGTTGTTGATTTCGCCGCCGAAGCGGTGAAAGGTCGCCCGATGGAGTGGCGCGACGAGGGAATCATTCTGGGAACCCGCAAGCATGGCGAAACCAGCGCCATTCTGGAGGTGATGACGCGCGCGCATGGCCGGCATCTGGGCATCGTGCGCGGCGGGCGCTCGCGCAAGCAGCAGCCTGTCTTGCAGCCGGGCAACCATGTCGACCTGTTGTGGCGCGCGCGTCTCGACGAGCATCTCGGCACGTTTCAGGCCGAACCCATCGAAATGAACGCCGCGCGCCTGATGGACAGCGCCATCGCCGTCTACGGGCTTCAATTGCTCGCCGCTCATCTGCGGCTGCTGCCCGAACGCGACGCCCATAGCGGCTTGTATGAGACGCTGGGCGTCATGATCCAGCATCTGGACGATGCCGATGCCGCCGGCGAACTGGTGGCGCGTTTCGAACTTCTGGTGCTGGACGAACTTGGTTTCGGCCTCGACCTTTCCCAGTGTGCGGCGACGGGCCGGCGTGACGATCTCGTCTATGTCTCGCCGAAATCGGGCAGGGCCGTTTCGCGCGAGGCCGGTGCGCCATGGCGCGACAAGATGCTGGCCTTGCCGGCCTTCCTGCGACGCGGTTCGGGCCTTCATGCCGACGCGGCCGCCATTGACGAGGCTTTCCACCTGACCGGGTTTTTCTTCTCCCGCCATGTCTACGAACCGCGCGGCGTCGACGAACCCGATGCCCGCGCCGGCTTTCTGGGTGCCTTGCGCAAGCACTATGCGCGGCGCGCCGTCACCGGAGAAACCGCCGCATGACTGCAATGCATCCCGGCCGCGCCTCGCCGTTCGGCGGCAAATCGCTGGCATTCGGCTCCGAAAAATGCTCGCTCTTCCAAGCAGCTAACCTGGCAGCGAATCTGGCGGCAGCGCTGACGCGCCGCTTCAACTGACGGTCTTTCGAGGGAACCGCCATGTTTGAGATCGGCTTTCTTGCGCTCATCGTTCTCTGTGTCGTCGCTGTGCGCCAGCACAAGCGGTTGAACCGCATCGATGGCGATTTGGCGGTGCTGCGCAAGAGCGTCGGCGCGAGAAGCCCGGCGGCGAAGGTGTCCACCGAAGCAAGGATCGCCTCCGGGGAAGCCGAGGGCAACGTTGCGGCTGGCGGTGTGGTTCCGACCCTGGCCGAATCACACCTGTCCGAGGACGAGGCGGATGTTGCGCCCGATACGGATGAACCCGCGCAAACAGTGCCCGGACCGTGGGCCGTGGCGCGCGATGCAGCCAAACCGGCGGAACCGGTAACCGAAACCCGGCGCAAAAATCCCGATATAGAAACGGCGCTGGGCACCCGTTGGGCGGTCTGGGTCGGCGGCGTGGCCCTGGCCTTCGGCGGCCTGTTCCTTGTCCGCTACACCATCGAATCCGGCCTGCTCGGGCCGGGCGTGCGGCTGACCCTGGCCGCCATTTTCGGGCTTGTGCTGGCCGGTGCCGGCGAATTCATCCGCCGAACCGGCTTCAAAGTGCCAATCCAGGGCGTCGCCGGCGCCTATATCCCGGCGATCCTGACGGCGGCGGGCGCGTTCACCCTGTTCGGGGCGGTCTATGCGGCGCACGGTATTTACGGTTTTGTCGGCCCGGCATTCGCTTTCTTCCTGCTGGGGCTGGTCGGCGTGGCCACCATCGCCGCCGCGCTCGTTCACGGCCAGGCGCTTGCCGGTCTTGGCCTGCTCGGCTCGCTGGCGACGCCGCTGCTCGTTGCTTCGCAATCGCCCAAGCCGTGGGCGTTGTTCGGCTATCTAGCCATCGTGCTTGCCGCAACCGCCGCCATTGCCCGCATCCGCGACTGGAAATTCCTGGCCGCGTCGGGGTTCGTCGGCACCGGCCTGTGGACGGTGCTGTACATGGTCAACGCGTCGGCCGCGAATTTCCCGGTCGTCCTGTTCATCGATGCCGTCACCTTGCTGGTCCTGTCGTTTATCTGGCTTGCCCGCCGTGACGAGGGTGTTGAACCGGCCGAAGCCATCGACTGGCCGTCGCTGGCGCCGGCTTTGTTCGTCGCCTATTCGGCCTTCATCCTGTCCGTCCATCCGGCCTATGCCGCCAATGGCGCGTGGCCGGCTGCAATCGTGATCGCAGCACTTGTGGCCACGGCCGTCTACCGGCGCGGCGCGCTGCCGCTGCTCCATGCGGCCGGAGCCGTGACCGTGCTCATCTACCTGCTGCAAATGCCGTTTGCATCGCTGTCCTTCGATTTCTCCGATCTCCACCGCACGTTGGAGGGTATTCAGCGCGTTACCGCCGAAGCACCCATGGGCCGTATCGGCGTGGTTTTATCGGCGCTCTTCCTGGCGGCCGGGTTCTGGACTTCGCGCCTTCACGCCGCCTCCGCGCCTGTCCGCGCGGCATCGTGGACGGCATGGGGCGTGGCCGTGCCGCTGGTCGTTCTGCTGTCGCTATGGACGACTTACGGCAATCTGGACCGCGACCTTTTCTACGCCGCGATCACAGCCCTGCTGGTCGTCGCCTTTGCCGCCGGCGGCGAATGGATCGCGCGCGTCGAACAGCCGCCGCTTCGGGGCGGGCCTGCGGTTTCCTTCGCGCTCAGTGGTGCCGGCATTGCCGCCCTTGTCATGCTGCACATGGCGTTCGGCTCCGGCCTGACGACGGTGTTGCTGGGTGCCTCAGCCGTGGTGCCGGCGCTGGCTACACGCTGGCGTGGCTATCCCGTTCTGGGCTGGCTTTCAGCCGGCGCGCTCGTCGCGGTGCTTTGCCGCGTCTCCTACGATACGACCATCGTCGGCGCGGAATTTCTCTCAAAAACGCCGGTCTTCAACTGGCTGCTGCTTGGCTACGGCGTCCCCTCGCTCGCCTTCGGTTTTTGCGCCTGGCAACTGGCGCGCAGCACCAATGGCCGGCCGCGCCTTGTCATGGAAGCGGGTGCTGCCTTGTTTGCGCTGCTGACGGTCGCGATGCTGGTGCGTCACTCCATGCATGGCGGCGTCATCGACGATAGCGCTGCGACGCTTGCCGAACAGGCGATCTACACGTTGATTGCGCTCGGCTTTGCCGCCATCCTGATCGGCATCGACATGCGTTCGCCGAGTTCGGTGCTGCGCTATGGTTCGCTTGGCCTTGGCGTGGTTTCGGTGCTGTTCATCGTCGGCCAGCATTTCGGGGCGCTGAACCCGCTGTTCACCGATGAGTCAACCGGCCGCATCCCGGTGTTCAACCTCCTGCTGCTCGCCTATCTGCTGCCGGCGATCGCCGCCGGTACGCTGGCGCTCTATGCGCGCGGCAAGCGGCCGAGATGGTATTCGGCGATGCTGGCGCTGGTCGCTGCCCTGCTCGTCTTCGCCTATGCCACGCTGTCGGTCAGGCGCCTGTTCAAGGGCGAGTTCATCGGCCTGTGGAACGGCCTTGGCCAATGGGAGACCTATTCCTATTCGGCGCTGTGGCTGGTCATGGGCGTGGTGCTTCTGACGCTGGGCGTCAGGCTGAAATCGCAAGTGCTGCGCATCGCTTCCGCCGCGCTGATCTCGGTCTCGGTGCTGAAGGTCTTCCTGTTCGACATGTCGGAACTGGAAGGTGTTTTGCGCGCGCTATCGTTCATCGGACTGGGCGGCGTGCTGATCGGCATCGGCCTGTTCTACCAGCGCCTGCTGACGCGCGCGGCGCGCGTCGAGAAAGCGGAGGTAGGGGAGCCGCGAACATCCTAGCTGACCTTAGACCCTAAACTTCCTCCATGTTTTGGTAGAGTCCGCCCACTTTTGGAGACGGACAATGAAGCGCAGCA
>NZ_JBTMXB010000045.1:0-28514 GCF_054489405.1 Mesorhizobium sp. A623 | reverse complement strand
GGCACATTGGCTCACCCTCTCCACAAGCCGACTCGAGTTGCTTGGGCTCTTTTTCAAGTGAAATCGTTGATTCAAGCTCCACTATAGCGGGGCCTGGAAGCTTGGCACCGGGACTACCATGCATCCCGCACAACCTCCATCACCCCGGATAGATTGGATGCACAGGCTGCGTTGAGCAAATCGCCCTTGCCCCGTTCGAGGATGGATTTAGCATGCGGCAGATGATGCGTGACGACGGTCTTTCTGGGGCCGCGTTCAGCGCCGGAGCGCCATCAAACGCCGCAATGAGAACGACGTACGGGCCCGTAGACAGCAAGCGGATAGTAGCTCGACATGGAAATTCAGCGCCATGGCGGAGATATCCATCATTAATTCCGCGCAGGACACTACTTGGAGGATTACGCAGCCGCAAACGAGGTTTGCTTATCATTTACGTGTTATATGTATTACTCGACCAAACCGCGTTTGCAGGTGAATCGGCTTGTGACCGGCAAATGCGGTTGGCTGGTGCGGCCTACGAAACAGGCTAGGTCTCCCAGGCTGCTCCAGTCGGTCGTCGGTGGCAAAACAGGGGAAATATATGTCGGATCAACAATATGACTATCCGGATCTTTACGCGGGTCCATTCCGGATATTTGCAGCCGAGACAGCCGAGCGGTGGTTTATTGCAAGATCTCTTAAGACAAGCACGCTTTGGTTGATCGGGCTCACATGCGCAGAATTCAGAAAACTGGAGCGCGAGCTTGATCTCAACTTCAAGGAGGGTTTCGTGCCTTCCGCGGATATGAGTTCTTCTTATTATCAAAAGGCGCTCTTGTTATTTCACCAGAGTGAGCCAACCCGAGAACAGGTGTTGGAACTGGCAGGCGTACTGTTGGCCCATTGCAGATGGCTGATTGCCGGCGGAGCCAGCGTCGATCTGGACGGTTTGACCCCAGAAATAGGTGTCCCCGGATACGGACAGTCGCTCACGCTAGCCATCAAGCCCGGCGAAATAGTGCTTGCCGATATTCTTAGCCGTGCCGGAATGTACGGGGAGAACGATCACGTTGTGCGGAAACTTTTGACGGAGGGAATACGCTTCCAGAAGGAGAGATGCAGCCAAAGCGGTGATTATGGGGTTCAAGAGCTTGCCGTTTTGGTGCGTGAACGCGATGGAAAAGCACAAGCTGAACTCAGCATTCCCTATGGCAGGCTTATAGAGACCGCCACGCAGTTCCCAGCACTAATTGCTGCAGATACCAAGCGGGACAGCCTCGAAGGCCTGTTGGAGCAAATGCTCGGGCATGCGTTCTGCGGATTTGTCGAAGCTCGGGATCAAGCGCCGGCTTTGCTGGAAAATTCCAGGCAAAGATTGCAAGGAGCCGTTTCGATGCTGCTGTGTCATCTCGATGCAATGACGTGGGCAAGGAGTCATCCCTCCTGCCGCCCATACGAGATCGAGCTTTGGCAGGCCGCTGGCAAATGGAGCAGACAGCGTGACAAGCGCATCGAGGATTGACCCCGCCCCGTTGGCGAACTTAAGAATGGACCCCTATATTGATTTGCTGTTTCGCTGGTTTTTGAGTACCGGAGGCGGTAGCTGTCTTCGCAAATGGTGATCTGCCGTCGAATGGTGAAGAAGGTGAACCAGGATTAAATGAAAAGAACGAGCCCGCTTTCTTCGCCAAGGCACCCTAAAAGGGCCGAGCCCACGCGATCAGGGAGCGAGAAAGGTGGCGCAAGAAATTTGATGTAGCTGGTGTCCTTTTTTGGAAAGGATTCGGTGGCTCGCAGTTGAAGATGAATGTCTGGATGAAAATGATCGGTACGGACGGCGTTCGGCGGCGGCAGGAGCTCCCGAGCGAGTTGCCAGAACTCCCTGTCAGGTAGAATTCGTCAATTTTCACAGTTCGTGACGATGCCAGAACGTTTCGCACCGCGGCTACCGATTATGTGTGGACGATAAGCGCGGGATCGAAGGCTGGGTTCTCGCCATCATAGCCTCGGGGATTACAGACGATCCTCGTGGCGTCGATCATGTAATCGCTGCTGTCATGGGTATGTCCATGCATCCAAAGCGCAGGACGACCCTCCTCAATCACGTCGGTGAGATCGCTGGCATAGGCCGCATTCAATAAATCGCCCTTGAACCTCGACGGGACCGATTTTGCAAGCGGCAGATGGTGCGTTACCACGACGGTCTTGAGCTGATCCGCTTTCAGCGTCGTTTCGATGAACCGCCGTGAATCCTGGTGCATCCGGTAAGCCATCTCGGGTACAAATCTCTGCCAGGGGTTCCGTTGCCTGGCGATCTGCTTGTGATCATTCATGCGCTCGCGCGCGTTAAACATCGCCAAGCGCGGATGACCTTCGATCCGATAGTCGGTCCAAAGCGTGGTGCCAATAAAGCGGACGCCGCCAATGGTGACGGATTCGTTCTCAAGGAAGTGGACATCAGGGAACTGGTTTGCGGCGGCATGGCCATCCTCAAGACCTTCCCGGATTGAGCCCTTGTAGAATTCGTGGTTTCCGGCAACGTAAATGCACGGCATTTCCAGTGCGATATGTTTTGCCAGCCAATGCACGCCGTTGGCTGGCGCACGACAAAGGTCTCCGGCGATAACGCAGACGTCGGCGTCCGGAATGACCAACGGTTGCCGCAGGTCGGCGTATTCGAGATGGAGGTCTGAGAACAACCAGATTTTCATGGTAGCGACTCCTTGGATTTCGTGCGCGACAATGCGATCCACGAATCCTCGGATCGCGGATATGCATTGATTATTGCGGTCGGTGGCCGGATTAGCCGGGTGGCGCCGCCAAGCGATGTCTCACTTGCTCCAGCACCGCCTCGAGTTCTCCTCCCTCCAGTGTTTTTCGCTGCATCAGGATGTCGCCAAGAAAGTCGACCGTCCGCTGATGCGTGGCAATCAACTTGCGGGCGACGGCCGCGGCAGTCTCCAACCTGGCATGGACACGCTCTGCCAGTTCATGATCCACCGCGAAGACTGCGCCTCGATCCTCGACCTTGCGATGAAGCAGTGGCCATCGTTTCGAAAAGCCCATGGTGGTTTCCATATCGCAAGCGAGTGCAGTGGCCCACGCAAGGTCACTTCCTTCTGAGCCTGAGCCGGCAACCACCGACTCGATAATGACCTCTTCCGCCGCGCGGCCGGCGAGTGCCGCGATCAAGACCCCGGTCAACATCTCTTCGGTCTGTTCACCCGGTCCTGGCATGGTGCCGGCGACATAACCGCCTTCCGGTGCTTCTATGGTGATTTTCACGATCGTCCCGATATCCAGGTGAAGACGCGCCACGGCGTGACCGGCTTCGTGAACCGCCATCCGGAGTTCAAGTTCTTGCGACCTTACGATCAGGAGATCACCGGAAAGGCGGTCAACAGCGAGCGGCTCTGCAGGCCCGTTTACCGAAACACCGGGTTCGATCGCGGGTTTCAGCGCCTCCGTTCTCTCCTTTTTGCGACGTCCTGACACACCGCGTATCCGCTGGCCTTTTGCTGCTGGATCGTTCTTGGACATTTCTCTCCAATCCTTTCCTCAATCGATCATTGTCGCGGGCGATTGCGCTCGCGGGCCGCGACCAACGCTTCAATGAACCGCTCCAGTTTTCGGATCGAGCCGCCGGGCCAGTTCTTTTTCAATGCCTCGATCTCAAAATCTTGCAGCGGCGCCGCCCATCGCCGGTCGTGTCCGGTATCAAGGTAGAGCCGCTCAAGAATGCTTGGAGCAAGGAATGGAAGTTGATCAGCTCCCGGAACCGGGAATGACAGGACTCGACATCTGTCCCTGAGCACGGCCGGAATGCCCAACGTTTCATTGGCGGTCATTAGCCAAACCACATTGGAAAGATCGCAGTTCGCTTCGATGTAAGGATCAGACCAACGTGATGATGTCTGGGGTTCAAGCAAGCCGATCAGGACGTCATGAACATTGCCATTGTGGCGGCCGGTGCCGATTTTCTCGATCTCGTCCAGGATGATGGCAGGGCCAGCACATTCGTGCTGGCGAACCGCCATGATCGGCAAGCTTGGCTCTCCGGACGACCAACGTCGTGGCGTGCCGCCTATGGCGCTGTCGCTTAGGCCTCCGCAGGAGATCAGTTCGTAGGGAGTTTTCAGTTCCTCGAACATCCGCCTGGCAAGACGGGTCTTGCCGCATCCTGGTGGCCCGACAACAATGGTCGGCCGCATGTGGACATATTTGCGGCCGACGAGGCCCCATAGAATGCTGTCAATGATCGACGCGGCATAGGGGAATTCTGCCAGCAGCGTCGTGCGCACCAGGGACAGGTCTGGCACCCGCGCCAGCGGCAAGCGCCGCTGGACGTATTTATGATATTCGACACTGACGCGCTTTCCTTCCGACGTGGTTTCGTTGCCGATGGAAGGGATGACAACAATGTAGTCGTCGGCATCAGCACCATCCGCTGCGTTGTCTTCGTCCGCGAACAGATCGGCGTCATATTCATCATCGGACGAGGGTGATTTCGCTTTCCCGCCCGACTCGTCCGAAGGTTCTGGGCGCAGGATTGCCGCTTCGAATTCTCGTTCGTAACCGCGCCGCATCCGAAGCATCGAGTAGCGGGAGGTATGAAAGATGTCGTCCCTTTGGACCTCACGCAGCGTTCGTGCGAGCACACTCCATGACAGTGCGCGCCACAGCATTCGGCGGTCATCGCCATGCTGGATGTCATGCAGGGCCAATGCCGCGATCTCACCGGCAATCACGCCGGCGGCTCCCGGCAAGCCAAACCCCGCAAGGTAGACCTGGACGCGCAGCCTACAGGCCTCGATCGGAATTCCTTTCACAGGAATTGTGCTCTCGAGGACCGTTTCCACGGCCTGCATACTTCCCTCGGTTTGTTCGACCGCCAGGTCATCAAGGCAACTGATCAGTGGTTCGAGTTCTTCACGGCCACGCTTTTTCAGGCGCCGCGTAAGACGGCTGGCATATTCGCGGATATCACTGCGAAGCTCGTCGCCATAAAAGACCATGCCGCGGAGCAGCTCTTCTTCGCTGGGCAGATGCAGGCCAATCTTGGCGGCTTTCATCCGCCGCGCGAAGTGGCGCTCGATATCCGAAACCTTGGCCACGACAATCGGGCCTTATGAATCGAAGCTGGAGAGGTCGGAGGGCCGACCCAGGCGATACCAGCGTGACAGCGTTCGCGCCCAGCCCATATCCTCGGACAGCAGCCAAAGATCCGAAGTGGTGATCAGCCGCCCTTGGCCGGGAAGTTCCGGGTGATCCGTCGAAAAACCCACCAGGCAGGGAACCACCCTGCTTCCGAGACACCACCGATCAAGAATCGGGCTATGGTTGCCGGCCATACTATCCGGCATGGTCCCATGACCGAGGCGTTCCATGTCGGCGACAAGCGATTTGAGGCGCCCCGTCTCGGACCTGAACACTTCATCCGGTTTGATATTCTGGGTGAACAACAGCATCCGAAGAACTTCCCTTGCCGACCAGAGGATTCGCTTGGCTGCGGGTCCTCTGATTCGCTGATTCGATGGGGTCAGCAATACGGCGTCTCAAGAGTGGCGTCCAGTCGGCCAGAGGCCGGCGTCACCGATGCAAATTTGTTGCTCTCATCGGCGCGGGCTGGAATGTGTCAACAATTTCACGCACAACAAGCCGGCATGATCGTCCCAAATGAAATACTCCGCGCCGGCCGGGCAGCTGCCGGCATTACCCAATCCGAACTCTCCGAAATCTCGGGAGTGGGAAAGCGGACCATTCTGCGCATCGAAAGGAATGAGCGCGTCGCCGTACGGACGCTGCAAAAGGTCCAGGCCGCGCTGGAAACAAAGGGGGTGGAATTTATCCCCAGCGCAGAAGGAAAAGGACCGGGCCTGCGAATCCCCCTGTCGTTGCTCTCACGCGACGATTTGCGATTTTAGGCCGCCGGCCTCAGTCTGGCCGGCTCCTTATGTCAGGGAATGCTTGGGTGACAACGCCCTACCCTCGTTATCTGGCGTTCAGGTCCCTGCAATTTCAAGCGGCATCTAAAAACCGGGACACAGGTTTTCCTCCACCTCGACAGCATTGACCTCAAACTGTTCGACGTGGGCTTCGAGGCGCAGCAGCTTCGCCTCATAATCATCCAAAGCGCGGAAAAGTGCATGTGGACCTGGCTGGTTCGCCGCAAGAGTGAGTTTTTCCCGGGCATCCAGCAGGCCCGCTATGAGCTTCCGGTCAAGATCGGCCAGATGCTCTTGCGAATCCGCCAACACCATCAATTTGGAATACACATCGGCCTGCCGCCTGGCCATCGTACTGAACACATGCAGTTTCTCGTCTATTATCATATCGATCTCCTTGTCGGGATCGGCCAATGCCGCCCTGCTGGAAGCGTCAGCCCCAGGCTTGCAAGGCACACGGGAATTCTTCGGGAATATTCCGGCGGTGGTTGTCGGTGGGTCTCTTAACGCCATCAGTGATAACGACATTCGGATTGATGTTGGAGAACGGTTTAGGTCGCGCCGCGAACTGCGCGGCCTATGTCAATGTCGAGGTGGATATCGGTTATCCGCCATGACCCAAGGCAACGGAATTAAACTGATCAATTGCGTGGTTGGTCACCGAACGGGCCTGCTTTTCTCTCAACCACTCTTGGGGACACCGACCCGGTTAACGCCATCGCAAGATCGAGCCTTTATGTATTCGGGAGCATCCCCTCGTCACACTCTAACGCGGGTTAAAAGTAATCTATATATCGGCGAGTTGGGTGACGGCCCGGTTTCTACCAGGGTCGTAGCCCACACGAACCTCGTTTTACGCTGCTGATGCAGCCTTCCTAAAGGCGAACTAAAATGGACATGACCGATGAAGCGATCAAAAAAGTAATCCTGAACCATGTCATAGGATTTTCCGACCGTAGCGAACCTATGCTGTCTGAGATCGAAGACCGCTGGGATATGCTCAATCAGGCCTTTGGCAGAATCGCATCTATGCATCGTTACGCAGGGCGTTTTGGGGTGCTCTACGATCAATTGGCCAAGCTATCCGGCGAGCAGAGTGCTCTAGGGTCCGTCGACACCTTTGAAGAAGTGCTGGAAAAACTGGATACATTGATTGAGAGCACTCGGCAGGTCGATGAACTGATCGCGTCGCTGTTCAAGTTACTTGCTGAAATCGAGGTCGATTGTTTTGAAAGGTTGCGGTCCCGAACAAAAGCGATGATTACCACCAGTGAATGAATTTTTGGGGATTTGGCCCATCTCGGAATGACGGGATGATGCCACGGGGTCGTACTGCCTGTCGGTTCGCGTTTCTGGCGTAGCCCTTGTCGCCGACTGTCGTCCTCGGCTCAACGTCGAGGTCGAGTCCGAGCAGGATCGGGAAATGCGGCGCGTCGCTTTTCTCGCCACAGGTCGGATCGAAGGCGACGAAATGGCCGTCGAAATCGGTCTTTGGATGGATTCTGGTTGAGAAGCCACCGCGCGAGCGGCCGGGCACGAAGACTAAGACAATTGAAGAGTGAACAATGACAAACTGGGTCGCCAACCAAGTCATCGCAACCGGGCCAGACCATGCAATCGGACAGCTCCTTCTTCGTTGTTTTCCGGTCGGCGCGGACAACGAAGTCGAATTCAGCTTTGATCAGGTGATCCCCCTGCCTGAGACGACTGAGATCGAGGAAGCCGAATTATGCAGGCAACTCTGGGACACGAGAACAGACGCCATGGATTCTGCTATCACCTATCGGGGCAAGGGCGTCGTTATTTTCGAGTTTCTGACCGCTTCAAACTATCCGAACAAGATTTATCGGGCGCTAGGGGAGATGTTCCCCGAACTTGATTTTGATGTCGCCGCGATCGAGGGGGGTGAATGGTGGGCAGTGACCGGACGCATTGTCAACGGCAAGGCGACTTTTAACGAAAATGCGGATCAGAAAGCCGTATATGAGCGCGTTTACAAGACACCCTTCCAGGATTCTTGACCCGTGACTTCATACCGTTGTTGCCACCCTGACACGCGGTCGACAAAAGGTCCTGCAGGGAGATCGTATGGGCGTTGTCCCAAAGAGGCAGTGACCGACGCACGCAACTCCCAAAAGGACCCTCGTCGATTAAGCTCGCGGAACTGATTTCGCCATTTGGTCCTGGAGGAAAAATAGAGAGACTACTCGACTAGGGGACCCAAATGGCCGCTTCCAGTAGTTCGGCAGTGCCATATTGCCGTCGCATAAGGGGCGGGTTGACCAAAAGCCCGCACATTCCGTTCGCTTGATCTAGCATCTGCAACACGAACTGCGTCCTGAACGTGATCCCAAAGTAAAAATCCTCGAAACTGTCCGTCCAGGTTGGGTCTATCGCCATCCCCTCTTTATCGACCAGCCATGCGTGCTGGATTCGCATCAAACGCTTTGCAGCTTTGGCATGGCGGCGACTTTGCACCAGCACGTCGAGAACAAAGCCGTCCTGATCAACGGCGCGCCAAAGCCAGTGCTTCTTTCCACCGATGGTGATGACAACCTCATTGAGATGCCATTTGTCGCCGAGCCTGCCGGCTGATCGTCTCCGGATATCATTGGCAAAGTGTCTACCGAACTTCTCAGCCCAAAGTCGCACGGTCTGGTGAGAGACGATGACGCCACGAGCTGCCAGCACATCCTCGACCATCCGCAGGCTGAGCGGAAACCGGAAATAGAGCCAAACGGCATGGGCAATCACCTCCCCTGGAAATCGGTGGCGACGATAAAGAGGATCACGGCTAAATCTGGTCATCCCACCAGATCCCACATTTTCATCGATGCTCGGTTAACGTGACGGTGCCCCTGGGCCTCATCCAGAACACCGCCTTCGCCAAGGCAATCCGGCATGAAATCACCATAGCGGGTATAGGCTATAAGCTTTGCGGCGAGGTCCTGAGCGCTGGTCGACGGGATCGCTATGATGCGCTTTTCAAGACTGCTACATTCATCGAGCAAACCGTTGGCGACATCCTGCTCGACAGACAGGTCACCGGCCTGCTCGTACTTTGCCTCGAATTCACGAAATAGGGTCATGATCGGAGAGAGGTCAGCCATTGCGCTGACGCTGCGCAACGGCCGTCGCGTGGAGGATGACTATCTTTATCCGTCCAAAGAAGCGGCAGAGAAGACCGCCCGATGGATGAGCGGTGTCACTGTAGCTCCGGCCAAGCGCGTCTGGACCATTCGTCGGCGTCGGCCCGACTGGATCGGAGAAGCATCATGACGCTAGTGAGGAAGGCTGTCTTTAGTCAGAGCGTGGGCGGTGGCCAAAAAATCTACAAGGGCATCCGATGCCTCATCGGCGGTAAGGCAGCCTTGTTTGGCAGCTTCGACGCTGTTCGCCGCGACATAATAGAGAGGACTGCGCTCTATTGTCGGCCAACCTTCGAGAAATATCTCCGCTTCTTCGACCGAGCCGATCGGTCGAATGCCAAATTCACCAACCTTTGCCCAAACAGTGGCGCTGAATTCTCGCATGGATACGCTTTTCACTCCCCAGCCGAACCCCAACGCGACTGCCAGCGGGAGGTTGCATGACCATCGCCGAGCGCAAGGCACGTGAAGCCTACGACCGTGAGAACCCATGGCGGCCGATGTGCGAGGCCAAGCCGGACGGCACGGTTTGCGAGCTGCTGTTCAACGACATGGCCGGGAATTTCAATGCCGACGCCTACCGGTATTTCCTCGATCATGACGGCGATTGGTATCGCATCGATCCACCCGCCCGCGTCTTCCCATGGCCATCCCCAATGAACTGGCGACCGGCATTCGCCAAGATCACGCCGGAGCGCCGGCATTACCTCAAGAAACAGGCAGCGCGAGCATGAAGAAGGCTAAGCAGGAACCGAAGATCAAGCCGGGCACCCGCATTGACGGAGGCAAGCGCCGCGATCTCAATGGAAGCCGTGTAGCTGGACGCATGGCGGGCGTCGTGAAGCCGGCGCGTGCGGCGTCACAGATCGAGTCTGACAGGAAGGCTCGGCAAAAGGTCGACGAGCGCGCGCATCGGCTGACGGCCAAACTCCAGCAGGAGGACGGCGGCAAGGAGGGAACAAAGCTCACGAAGGTCAAGGTCAAGATTTCAGCAGAGCGCAGCGAACGACAGACGATCCGCTGCCGGCCTGGCACATTCGATTGGAGATACGGGCGCGATAAACAGGATGCGCTTTTTCATGCCGGCAATCACTTCGCTCGGTTATGGGAACAAGCCGGTTCGGCAGCGGCATGTTCACCGTCCATGGAAGGGGCAGGCGGCGTGGCGTGGCGCGGGATGCCCGATGGTCGCGTAGCGGCGATCGATGTCCTGAACGCGGCTTCATTCGAGCTCGGTAGGATGCCTTTGTCCCGGCTGATCGACTATTGTGTCAACGGGCTGACATCGGCAGAAATAGCCAAAAAGCACGGTCAGAAGGAACGAGATATGACTCCTGTTCTGCATCAGGACCTGCGCGCTTGTGCCATGCATTTCTTCTACCTGTGAACATCCGAAGGTTTCGGAACCGAAATGAATTGACCTTTCGTTACGGAACCCCTATACAGATGTTCATGCGCGGAATTGCGCCGGTAACCGGCCTTTGAGGCGGGTTTTTCGTCCCAACGCTTTCATCAGGCAGCCTTATTTCTGAAGTTCTGCTCCATAGATTGCTCGCAGAAGATTGCAGGCGGCTTCTGCGTCCATTCGCTCTCTGCCTATCAAGAGTCTTCCATCAAGGCTTGCCGGTTCATTGGTTTCATTGTCTGTGACTGCCCAGGTTCCATCATGTTCTCGGGCGCACGTGAATCGTCCATCTACGTGGTTCATAATAGTAGAACGGATGGTAGACGAGGACGTTCCTTTCAACCAGTAGCCAGTCTCGCGGTAGAGGCTGCAGCGCGCCGAGCGCAAAATATCGCCAATTGCCGCCACATACGGTCCCGACTTCCCAAAGCGACACCGTGTTCAGATCATAGCGCAGGTGCAAGTTGGCTGCCGCTTAACTGACAGAATTCAACGCGATTTCGCCCGTTCCGCTTCGCATCGTAAAGCCGTTTATCGGCGAGTTTGTATAGCTCCGAAAACGACGTGCGGCGAACATAGGTCACTCCGCCGATGCTGATCGATAAATTGTAGGCAACCCCTTCGGGAGTAAAATCCGCATCTTTCACCGTTTTCCGGATTCGCTCGGCAACCACAACGGCCCGGTCAGCAGGGGTTCCAGGAAGGAACACGCTGAACTCCTCGCCACCCATGCGACCCACAAGGTCTACTTCGCGCAGCGTCGATCTGATACTTTGAACAATCAGTTTGAGAGCATCATCGCCCGCGTCATGCCCAAAACTGTCGTTGACGTTTTTGAAGTGATCAACATCCATGATGAGTAGTGCGCCCTCGCGGTGCCGTTCTTGCCGGTCCACTCGTTCTAGATAGGCGTCTACCAAAGTCGTGAATGCGACGCGGTTGAGGCAAGATGTCAGGCCATCGGTCGAGGCAATGACCATCAACTGCGCATGTGCTATGGCCAGCTGACGCAATTTGCTGAGAAGGTAGAAAAAGAACGGCGGCGCGATCAGTAGGGGAATGATCACATTATTTTTGGGATTTGCCCCCAGGTGCCATATGCCTTCCTCGAAGGAATAGCTGTCGAATGTAAAAGCGAAGGCGATACAGCACAGCGTTCCGACAATCGTCAGCACGATCACTCTGGCCCAACTCCGAGCCGAGAGGTCGAAAGCATTCCACGCGGGCCACCTATTCATACGTGAGACGCTAAGGCTGAAAGATTAACAATCAGCCGGGGCCAGTCCCTCACCATTTTCCAGCCGCCAGAGTGCGGCAAGACCAGTTCAGGAAGGTCGCAGGTTCAAGGCCTGTCGTCGGCGCTAGAGATAGGGCGGGCGTAGCTCAGAGCGTCCTGAAATTATCCCCGCAAGGGGGTAGCGAGGTAGAAGAAGGGCAGCGATCATCGCGCCTAGACAGTAGGTATCAGTCCCGCATGGCCTCGCATAAGCCTTTACCTTACGACCAAGACAGGCACCGGGCTGCTGGTTACGACTTCGGCGGCCTGGCTGCCGAGCAGCAGGCGCTTCACGCCACGTCGGCCATGAGACGCCATCACAATCAGGTTGCATCCGGCCCGTTGAGCTGTTTCCAGAATAGCCGTGGCGGCTCTGGCATCGGGTACGTGGACCGCGTTGGCATCGATGCCCATCTTCTCTGCCGCCGCCTTGACCGAAGCAAGCAGATCTTCTGCTTCATTCTTGCGACCCGCCGTATATCCGGCGATCTCATTGGGCGTGACGACCCAGGCAGCCGTTCCAGTCGGTATCGGAAATGGTTCGGTCGCCGTAATGATCGTGACCTTGCTGCCAAGTGCTTTTGCCAAAGAAAGACCGTGGTCAACGCCCTTCTGAGCGAATTCCGAGCCGTCGGTCGAGATCAGAATATGCGTGTACATCGGGAGCCTCAGGTACGAGTTAAGGTGTCGGGCCAGAAGGAAGCAACACATGTCCTTGACCGACAAGCGCCAGCGCCGAAACGGATTTCAGCAGGATAGAGCAGTTCCGTCATCGCGGCGCTGATAACCGCTCGGCGATTGGATCGTCCCAGGAAAGCTGTTCTATCTTGGGGATGACAAGGTCGAAGGTCTTGGCATTTTCCAATAGAGCCATATCGATATCGCCGTGTTTCAGTGCTTTCAGCATGTTGCCCTTGAGTTCCATGGCGGCTTCCGCTCCCTCATGTTCGGCTACATGCCTCATGGCGTATTCGATGCACAGGTAGAGCGTGTTGAGTATGATCTTGACCTGTTCCATTTCGGGTCCGGCCATTTCCTCGATATCGTCAGCCATTTCGGAGTCTCCGTTCTAAACCATCGGGCTACTGGCGCAACGCGAGGTGTCATCAATCGTTCCAGCGGCACGTAACGGCTACCATCATCCCATGCCAAGCAAGCCACCAGTCCACCGCCCTCCAGGCACAGGCGACAGGAAGCCGCGGTTGAGACAGTGAATTAAGTCTTTGACTTTCGCCAGCCAGCGGCTCGCGCTTCGGCCTCCGAGCAAAACCAGCGCTCACCCTTGCTTTCAGTGATCCGGGCTTCTCGTAAAATTTCTGCCCCGGAACGTGGTAGATACGCACGCCCTTTTGGAGATGTTGCCTTTGATTTGGCAGGCGCCGTTTCCAGCCGCACTAACCAGCGGAACGGCTGGTATCTCGGTTACGGCTCGTTGTTCGGCTCGCCAGTCCCATGGATTTTGAAACCCGCCTGACCAAATACCGAGATGCTCTGATCTCGCCGCTGTTTCCTGGCCAGCATAGGCTCCACCGGAATAGCGTGGCCAGTCCATGGCATGGCCGTTTCGAACAAGCCATTGCGGCACACTAGCGCCGTCTGACCTGTAGCAGTCACCTACAAATCGGCCGTACCGATCGCGCTCGATGAGATCACATCGCGTCGGACGGGATTGAGAGAGGAACTTGTCCAGAGCCTTCGCCGCGACCTGACCACAGCGGTAGTCGCGGCCGTTAGCATCCTGACAAAGCTGCCTGCTCTCAGGCGCGTCGACACCATTGAAGCGGATACGCTCACCATGGATTTCGATCGTGTCGCCGTCGATGACCGATGCGCGGCCGACCAGCTGATCACTGGCTGAAGCCGTAGATACAACAGCTGCGAGGGCAGAGAATAGAACGGCGATCCTCAATGGCAGTGGACGCTACCGGTACTGTTATCCATGTGGCAGCGCTGCCCAGGCGGTGAGCTTTTCCGGCACCCACCGCCATGCGCATATGCTGACACCGACAGAGCAAAAACCGCCAACGCGGTAAAGATTGCAGTTCTCATGAAGTTCTGGAGTGGCATCGGCCTGGGCAGTGCCGGTGCTGCGCTGACCGCGATTGCCGGCTGGCCTTGGCAGACTATCGCGCTGTTCGCCGGGCTTGGTGTTGCCGGCGGCATCGTCGCGCTGGTGATCGGTCCTTGGATCGTCGGCCGCGTCAAGACGATCCGGGCTGCGGTGGAGGGGTGAGGCGATGGGCGCTTTGCTCGCATTCATCCCGACATGGATCAAGCTGGCTGTTGTCGGCTTCACTGGCGCTGCTCTGTTGGCGCTGGGCTCCTATGCTGTCGGTAAGCACGAAGGCCGCCAGCAAGCGGCTGTGGTTGCACTCCAATCCTCTGTCAAAGTCCTCCGCGAAAGGAACCAGATCAATGACACGATCTCTGCTGCTGATGCTGCCGCTCTGCTCTCCGATATCTGGGTTAGCTTCCCGGCTCCAAGCAATCACGCCGACGTGCTTCTCAACCAACGCCTTGGCCGTCCTGATCGCTCGATCCTCGCTCTGCTGGGCCGAATGCGGGGAATAGCTCTATCCTCGCCACGGTAGAACGCGACGACGACGATCAGCTTCGGGTGCTTTTCTTGGGGTAGGATGTGTTCGACATGGCGAAAGGCAAGCTTTCCAGCGAAGGGCTGGCCCTGCCATTGGGCGTTGGGGGACGGGGTTGGCAGGGCCTGCTGCGGGACAAGCAGTGCGTGAACAATACAAGAACATTTGGGGCGTCAAGCGGCCTTCAGGGTGGCAACTAGCGCGCCCCATTCGTCAGTCGGGGAAATCGAGGTCGATTAACGCGACCAAATACCAAAGCCAGAGAAGCGCAATCACGGTTCCCAACGCTAAGCAGAATATTCGTGTTCGCCCGCTGGCGAGGTAACCAGCCAGGAAGCTGAGAAATGCAGCGACAGGAAGAAGGAATATCACTGGCATCGAGTGGCTCTGGGTGAATTGGATGCGCTTAGTAGGAAGCAAAAAAGCCCCGGTATAATCCGGGGCTTGCGGAAAATGAGGTGAGGTTAGCTATTATCCTCAACCGGCGCACCGGAGCCGTTCTTTTTGATGGAATCAATGGCGTTCTGCGCGCTCGCCTTGCTCGAATAGCCCTCCGTCGAGAACATAATTTCGCTGTTGTATTTAAAGCGAACGCGGTACTCGCCCGCCTTGTCTTTGTAAATTTCAAACTTATGCATCGTTTAGTTCCTGCTCTTTTAAAAAAGCTGAGTTGATGATCAGGCCGGGCACGATCGCTCCCACCACACGAGCCATCTAGAACGGCGGGGTGATGGGGAGTCAATCGACTCTTGTGTTCACCGGAGCATCTACCAGCATCAGCACCTGCCACCCTTCGGTCGTGATCCTCACCCGAAACCCGCCGGCGTCATCTTCCTCCCATTCCGCCCAGCCGCGCAGGCCCATGCGGCGGCATACGTCGATCATATGGGCGGGGATTTCATTGTAGTGTCTGTGTCCGCCTACAAGGAAGCGGAGCGCGTTGATCTGCGGCTCCGTTAGTCGGATCACCGGCTTCTTTGAGAAGTAGCCCTTGGCGCGGACCTGCCGTCCGAGATCGGTCAGCACGATGGCGACGCGGCGACGCGAACCAACCTGCATGTCTGTCATGCCTAGCTTCGCCAACTCCTGATAGGCGACCACCTCCGAATATTTGAGCGCGTCCATGCGCACGTCATCCTCCGATGTCGCGAGACGGTCGACGAAGGCGATCTGGGCGGGCGTCAGTTTGTAAATGAGGGTGGACTTAGAGGGCATCGGGGTTGGTTCTTGCCTATCGTGCAGCCGGCATGCTGCACGACATGCGTGGACCAATGGCCGGTGCGAACCCGAGACTGGGTGTTGCCGAGACCCGCACCGGCCTGCGGGTGCCCGTGGGTCCGCCGCACCGAAGAGTGTGGGAGATTCGGCATTGGCGGTCAAATAGAATAAGCTCACCGTCACGAACGCCAATTAGCGTCTAGCCTTCTGGTCGTCCACCTCCGTCAACCGGACGCATTGTGCATGGTGTTTACGTAGGAGCATGCCCGGTCACACCGTCGGAACTGTGCCACCGTCGGACATATTCTGTTCCCGTTATCGCAGCAGCTCGGTCCGGGGCGACGAATGCAATGAGACTGGACGGCAGCCCTGCCGGCGCAAGAGTCTTCAGCGGCGATGAGTCGTGTGCAGCTTCGCGATTTCGCGGTCGAGCTTGGTTGTAATGTCCTTCCGCTCGTCGATCGACGTTGTCCGCAGGTGTCTGGCCCCGCCATAGGCCGCCAGAACAGCCCCTGCGAAATAGATCATGAGACCCGTCATCGTCGCCGGTGCGTAGGCCACGCGATCTTCAACGATCTGAAACAGGAAAACGAACAGTGGACCGAGCGCCGTGATCGCGGCCAGTGTCAGGGTGGACATCAGCGATATCGCCTTCTGCATCGCAAAGACCGGGAACGCCATGATCGCGAAGCCGATCACGACAACAGCGAGTAGCCCGCTTGGATCGACCGCACCTTTCCCATCAAGGCCGAGCCATGCGGACGAAAGCGCCACCACTATGTAGAGCGGAAACCGCAGCGCATATTGCGCAACCGGTGCGATGCCGAGGCGGTCGAGCCTCCGGCTGTAGATCATCATCGCCGCGAGACTAATGGCGGACACACAGGTCAGCAGCAGTCCGCCCATCGCGGCAGTCCAGCCGCCTCGCACGAAGCCTGATTGTCCAAGCAGTGTGATCACCGCCAGATAACCGACGCCGATCACCACAGTGATCAAGCCGACGCCTTCGACCCGGTTGCGCAACGGTGACGCTTCCGGAACCCCGCAAGCCGAAGCAATCACGATGGCAATGGGAATCAGCCCTGAAAAGACGGTGAAGACTACAGCCGGTTCGATCATTTGAAGCGCAAAGAAATATGCGATCCAGACAAGGGCGGTCGAGAGGTTCAGCCCGAACAGGCTGGCTCTGCTGGCCCACGCAATTTTCAGTTGCTCCGGGGTCCGCACCTTCACCCAGATCAGAGCTCCGGCAGCGGTGAATCCAAAGACTGTCCCGCCGATCAGGAACGAGTCGTAGTCCTGAAACACACCACCGAAAAACACGGCCTGTGCCGCTTCCAGGATCACAAAGGAAAAGGCCCAGATCAGCCCGAGCGTTGCATTGTTCATCGTCTCACCACACCGATTTTTTATTTTGATACGGCGAAAGTGGCGGATAAGGTGGCCAAAATATCTGAGAAAATGGCGTTTCAGACCACAGGAGGCGCTGAATATGGATGAGCTGGACTTGCGGATCGTGGCCGTGCTTCAGGCCGACGGTACGCTCACCAAGGCGGAGTTGGCAGAGGCGGTCGGCTCTACGCCTTCGACCTGCTTGCGCCGGGTCGCGGAGCTGCGGCGAACGGGCGTCCTGAAAGCCTGCGTCTATCTCGCGGACCCGGCCAAACTCGGGCGCAGTATTCGGGCTGTCATCACTGTCACAACGCGCAACCACACCAAGGACGTGCGGTCGTCTTTCGCTTCGCGAGTTTCGGAGGAACCGGCGATCACCCAGGCGTTCGGTGTCACCGGCGATCTGGACGCGGTGCTGATCGGGCATTTCGGCGATATGGAAGAGTATCAGGCGCTCTGCGACCGCCTCTTCGACAGTGATCCGGACGTGGTCCGCTACACGACACTGTTCGCTGTTGAGGTCTATAAGGAGACGACGAAGATTGCTCCCTCCTTCAGCGTTTCGCCTGCCACAATGAATTTGTTGTGTCGCTAAAGTCCTAAGTTTGCTAAGATCCAAAATGGCTGAGAATGGGTGGATAGTTCTCGGTCCGCTTTTGGCGACGAATGGGCCGAAGCGGACCGACGGCTCTTGGCGAGCAGGCGTGATTAGCCGATATCCGTCGATCGGCAGGAAACGAGCAACGGCAAACTCCGCTTTCAGTCGAACGTGAATCGATCGCGTGTAACGGCGCTCGGCTCGAGGCGCTGGTCGGTCGTGCCGAACCAAGCATAGCGCTTGCGCGCGATGATGTCATAGACGCCGCCGCGCAGCGGCTTCGGCAGAACACGCAACACGGTGAGCCATCGCCAGGGCGCGCGCATGTGCCGAAGGAGCGCGACGGTGGCGTCCGAGCGATCGAGCGTCTCCGAAGGGGTAATGACGAGATAGCTGCCTTGCAGATCGGTCTTGCTTCGTCCGTGCCGCGCCGCGATTTCCAGTCCGCGCTCCGGTCCATGCGCCGACAAAACATATCCGGTCGTCGGCTTCGTGGCGCAGCAGGAAATGCACCCACCTCCGGCACAGGACGCAGCGGGTATCGAAGAGGATCGTCGTCGATGATGGAGCCGGGCGTGTCACGCCGCGATGCTAGCTTGACAAAATTATTCTGAAAAGGCGCGGGAATTCTCGCCGACGGGAATGGGCCGAGGTGGCGCGCCGGTCAGCCTGTATTATATATAAGGACAAGGAGACGACATGTGACAACCGACCACATTGAGCGCGCTCGGATGGCATGGCCACTTCTTGTCGGCCGGGCCGTCAACCGCCTGCCGCCATATAGCTATCGAGAGATTTGCGACGAGATCGCCGTGCATTGGCGGAGCGCCCCATATTTTCTGGGCGTCATCCGACGACATTGCAGCGCGAACGGGCTGCCCCCGTTGCAAGTGCTGGTGGTGAATGCAGCGACCCGTTTGCCGGGCCAGGGCTGTGCGGGGGCGCCGGGAAACCACCTCGCGCACCAAAACGCATTGCGCGCGATCTACGCGCACCGATGGTCGATTGCGGTTCCCTTCTAGAGGTTAGAGAGCGATCGGAAACCGATCCCGCGATTGCGGCGTCTTACTGCCGACGTAAACCGCACAAACATGCAGCCGTCTTATCCAGCCGCTGCAATGATGAGCAGAATGAACCCCACCACCGCGATCAACGCATGAACATACATCACCGGTTTGGGAAGCGGCTTACCCCTTTCTTGAAATCCCAGGTTCAAAAATACGCCGCCCAGCGCAGCAATCACAAGCAGGATCAATCCCCAAACCGCGAGCGCCGGAAGACCGACGGTGAATACCGCGAACAGCAGCAGAGTCAGACCCGCGGCGGCCAGCAGGCCGTGCAGCATCGCCAACCATGCCGGCGGATTACGATCCGAAAATGTCCTCACCCCCGCCATGACCAACCCGCCCGCGGCGGTGATCGCAAAGAGAACAACAACGGTCCATAAAATGCCCTGAATACTCATCATCTTTCTCCTGGCTGAGGCGCGGCGACATCCTCTCCGCTTCGGTCTCAATCTTTCACTGTGTCAATCTTTTCACAAGAGCGCATCGCGGACCGGGCAAGTGATCGATCGTCGTTTTCGGAACAAGGCCGGAAAAACAGAGATCGTCTTTGCGGCTTTCTATGCCGGGCCGTCCGAGATATCCTTCGCCGGGTAGGTCACGATCCCATCCTTCGCGAAGCGGGCGCCGACTGTCGGTTTCGCCGGCTGAACCTTATCCTTGCCCATAAGGTGAAATACACTTTCACCGCGAGCGAGGAGTTGATCGGCGATCAACCGCCGGTGGCAGCGCCACCAGACGGCTTCGGAACACATCATCGCGCATCGCCGCTCGCGCCCCAGCTCGATCAACTTGTCCAAGCCACTACGGAATGGGGCCGTGAGCGCGTAATCGGCATAATTGTGGAAGCTCTGATTGTCCCAGAACCCGTTGATGCCGGGCTCTGCCGACTTGGTCTTGCCGCGCAGTCCGCCCAGCTCCGCGATATGTTCGTAGCCGATCTGAAAACCGGCCAGCGTCCCGGGAAGCGTGTCGGTATTGTATTGGGGATTGGTCCGAGATCGCGGCACCGACCGGACATCGACCACCTTCGTCACCTCCCCGGCGCGAAGCAGATCGACGAACGCCTCGATTGTCCGCGTGGAATGGCCGACCGTGAAGAAGGGAAATGCCATCCCCCTATTTGCTCGCAACCCTGGTCAGCGCACTGCCTTTGTGCGCCGCGACATGGTCGGTCTTGTCGCTTTTAATTTCATATTGCGGATCGTCGGCGGCGGCGCGATGGGTATGCCCTCTATAGTCGAAATCGCGTGTATGGATCTTGTTGATCGTTCCGCTAACGTGACCGGCTTCCGAATTCCACGTCACGTGATCGCCGACCTTGAATTTGTTCGCCATGGAGGATGCCCTCGATGATAGAAGCCCGGTTACACAACCCGCTTCAGGCGCTGCCGGTTCCTTCTTTGACTGCGGATTGGCCGTGGGGAAGCCGTTGAACGATCAGGCCTGTTGCAATGGCATTGATCATTTCAGAAGCGGCCTGGCTAGATCGATTTGCTCCGCGCCGATGCCTGCGTGGTCAAATGGCGAGTTTCCGGATCGCCAGCGCATTGTATCGATGACCAATTTTGTGTCGGAAGTTGCCAACGACCCCGTCAACGCCAAGGAATGGCTTGGAATGGGTGCGAAGCGGACTGGCGAGTTTCGGGCAGTGCCGCCGGGAAAACTGCACCAAGCTTGGGCGGAAACCTGACTTGCATATGCGCCACAACATCGCCCCGGCCTGAAGATTGATCTGCTCTTGGAAGAAAAGCTCGTACTCGTGACAACCGACCCTGAGGCGCGCGTTCTGGACGAAGCTGATTATGTATCGATGGATTGGGGGCCGGATTTTGAACTCCGCCATGGGCACGACTTTCCGGATCACGCACCCGACCTTGTCGTCGATTTAGGCCCACTGGCGTTAAGCTACGTTCTCCTGGCGGGTGGCTCCGGCTATTTCCGGATGAGCGCTGTACAAGCTCATATAACGGCAGGCCGGCTCTTTCTTGTGCCCGACATGCCGCAGTTCTCCTATCCAGTTTACGCGGTGCAATCCGCCAATGCCGACGAGAGCGTTGTCGGCCCTGCTTTGGCCGGCCTGCACGCCATCGCGGGCGGATGGGCGGAGTAGAGCGAGTTTATTCGCCCGCGTCATGGCTGTTGCTGAACAATTCTTCGCGTAGACCCCGATCCATCCTACATCGGGCCGCAGGCGCGGCATCTCACCCATCATAAAGATTGCATTTATTCGGCGATTAAATTCGTTGGTCTGTCGATCAGATTGGGTAGAGCTTTGTCCTCGTCAACCTTTTTGGCGTGTCGATAGGCAATTGTCACTTTTCCAACCGGCATGGCGTTCCAATCCCGCTCGATGAGCAGGGGATCATGCAATGTCCAAGCTAGACGAGCCAGGTTGATTCAGGAGGATTTCGGATGCGTGTACTCAAAAAAGCTACCTACCTTCTAACGGCCACCGCGTTCTTATCGTGCGGTGCCGCCTACTCCGCTTGGGCCAACGAAGATTTGGCCAAGATGGCGGAAAATCCCAATGACTGGGTGATGCAGACGGGTGATTATGCCAACACCCGCTACTCTCCGCTCGATCAGATCACCAAGGACAATGTGAAGGATCTCCAGGTCAAATGGAGCTTCTCGACGGGCGTATTGCGCGGCCATGAAGGTGGCCCGCTGATCATCGGCAACGTGATGTATGTCCATACACCGTTCCCGAATATCGTCTACGCGCTCGACCTCGACAATGACGGCAAGATCCTCTGGAAATACGAGCCCAGGCAGGACCCGAACGTCATTCCGATCATGTGCTGCGACACGGTCAACCGTGGCGTGGCTTATGCGCCCGCCGATGGCGACCGTCCGGCGATGATCCTGCTCAACCAGGCGGACACCACCGTCGTGGCCATCGATGCCAAGACGGGCAAGCAGATCTGGTCGGTCAAGAATGGCGATCAAACCGATGGCGGCAAGGGCGAATCCGGCACGGCAGCACCCGTCGTGGTCAAGGACAAGGTCCTCATCGGCATATCGGGCGCTGAATTCGGCGTTCGCGGCTCTTTGGCGGCCTATAATCTGAAGGACGGCTCGTTGGTTTGGAGAGCCTATTCCACCGGCCCCGACGCGGAAACGCTCATCGACGGCGAAAAGACGACGCAACTCGGCAAGGCAGTTGGTGCGGAATCCAGCACCAAGTCCTGGGAAGGCGAGCAGTGGAAGACCGGCGGCGGCACGACATGGGGCTGGTACTCCTACGATCCCAAGCTGAACCTCGTCTATTACGGGACAAGTAATCCTTCCACCTGGAATTCGAACCAGCGTCCCGGCGACAACAAATGGTCGATGACCATCATGGCCCGCGATGCGGACACCGGCGTGGCCAAGTGGCTCTACCAGATGACCCCGCACGACGAATGGGACTATGACGGCGTCAACGAGATGATCCTCGTCGATGGCATGGAGGTCAACGGCGCCAAGCATGACGTTCTGGTCCACTTCGACCGCAACGGCTTCGCCTACACCATGGACCGCGCCAGTGGCGATCTTCTGGTCGCCAAGAAATACGATCCGTCAGTGAACTGGGCCACGGAAGTCAACATGGACCCGAAGAGCGACCAATATGGCCGCCCGCAGGTCGTGGAGAAGTATTCGCCCCAGCATAATGGCGAAGACGTCAACACCGTTGGGGTATGCCCGGCCGCTCTTGGAACCAAGGACCAGCAGCCGGCGGCCTATTCGCCGAAGACCGGGCTGTTCTACGTACCGACCAATCATGTCTGCATGGATTATGAACCCTACCAGGTAAGCTATACGGCCGGTCAGCCTTATGTGGGCGCCACCGTGTCGATGTATCCCGGGCCTAACGCCGATGGCAACATGGGCAACTTCATTGCCTGGGATGCCGCCAAGGGCGAGATCGTCTGGTCGAAGCCCGAGCAGTTCTCGGTTTGGTCGGGCGCACTGGCAACGGCCGGAGACGTGGTCTTCTACGGAACGCTCGAAGGCTACATCAAGGCAGTCGATCTCGACGGCAAGGAACTTTACAAGTTCAAGACGCCATCGGGCATCGTCGGCAACGTCACCCCCTACGTCCATGACGGCAAGCAGTATATAGCGGTGCTGTCGGGTGTAGGCGGCTGGGCCGGCATCGGTCTGGCGGGCGGATTGCTGTCGCCGGACAACGCTGCTGCATGGCATGGCGCTGCCGATCAGGGTCGCGCGCAGGGTGATGAAGCCACTGTCGTCGGAACAGCGGGACTGGGCGTCGTTGGTGGTTATGCGGCTCTGGCCGACTATACAGCGCTCGGCGGCCAGATCACCATCTTCGGTCTTCCGGACTGATTGACGGGAACCATCGCCAGGGCTTCCGCCTTGTACAAGGTGGAACCTGCGTATGAGAAAGACAGGAGAGCCTGGATCGACGGCTGCATCGGCCAAAAACGCGGAAGCGATTTTCGGTGGGCGAGAGGCGGCAAGCTGGACGCACCAGCGCCGACCTTTCAAAGGAGCTTCGCGTTTTTTCTTTCGGCTTTTCAAGCCTATCGGCCTATTCGCCCATTTTCGGGTTTGATGGACCACGCATTGCCCATCGTTCCCTCGGCAATAGTTGCATAACGTGATCGGCCCGTGTGGGCTGGTAGAAGGAGAAAGACCATGAAGAAGAGCTGGACGAAACCGACGATGTGCCAGGTCTCCGCGGGCTTTGAAATTTCGCGGTATATGCCTGCTGAAATCACTCCCAAGAAGTAGGCCGCAGAGATGCGTGCCCTTGGCGAAGGGGGCACGCATCGCCTCACGGGCGAGATTTGTGAACAGGTTTGACGCACGAGATGTAGGCAGTGATGTTTCTACGGCCACAACCCATCCCGACGATCAGGGATTTCGCAGGCCGGCATTGCCATACGCCCCAAGATCATCGGTTCGGAAGCCGACGACGCTTTTCGATCCGGGGAGTTGCGCGACCAACTAGACTGTCGATGCTGTCGCTCGCCGATACGCACCTTCCCCGCAGCAACTGTCCACGATGATAAGGATGACGTGAGTGCCCTTGGCCATGCAGCCCTGCGCCGTGCATCTGCCACTATTCCGACGGATCGCTGCGGCCCTGAGCTTCAGCCAATGCTCGGACGGGTACTAGCTCGCAGTTGCGGGCCATTGCTCATCCCCGCTTGCCAGTCAGCGCCATAGTGATGGGTTTGTTGCAACAGCTGACTGGAAGCACAAAGAGGCCTGGTCTGCGGCCAATTATGCGACAAGAAATGCGAACTGCTCTGCCAGGGACGGATTCTGATTGAAGGCGTATCTCGCCTGTCGTTTGCGCATCGTCCATCTCGATACCGGACAGGATGATCGCGGCTGATGCCTGTGATTTGAAGCCAAGCATTGACCGGGCACGGCGCTTGATGCGCCGATGGTCCTGCTTGATCCGGTTGTCAGGTATTTACTCTTGCGGATTTCGATCGGCTTCAGCCAGCGTCGGGAGCGATCCTGCAAGCGATTTCTGGCGTCACAGGAAACGATGGCCTCCGGGTTGGCTTATCCGCCCGCCATAATCAATATCGCCCGATTGGTACCGCCGCGACGTCAGACCAATATACGCACCGACTGACCTTGATCTGGCAAAACGGTCCGGTGTGTCGATTGTGGCAACGTAGGTGACAGCGCTGACGGCGCCGATGCCCGGAATGGTCATCAGGCGCCGGCAGGTATCATCCACGCGGGCCTGACGCGCCATGTCCTTTGTCAGAACCGCAGCCTGACGTAACGCTTCGGTCCGCAGGCGTAGAAGCGGCATGATGATTCCTAACAAATCGGACTGATCTTCCAGCGCCTTTCGAACCCTGTCTTCATAGGTTTTCAGATGTTTTGGAAGGCGGACGCCGAAGCTGGCCAGCAGGCCTCGGATCGTATTCTCCACATTCATTCGGGATTTGATCGCAACCTCGCGCGCCCGTAGCAAGGCTCTGCGTTCCTGCGCAATACGGCTTTTGACTTCGATGCGTTTGTAGAACCCTGTGCGGGCAAGTTCCGCCAGCATGGCGGCATCATTTGCATCGGTTTTATTGTGCATCTGGCTCAGCACGGCATGTGCCTGACGGGCATCGATGCAGACCACCGGCAAGCCGCGCTGGCTGAGTTCGTTGTAAAGCCAGTTCGCCATCCGGCCGGTCTCGAGAACAACGCACCGGATATAGCGCGACGATCAGGATGAGGGTCTCACCTTGTTTGTCGCCGCGCACACCGGATATGCTTCAGGTCACAAATCAGGCACGATATATGGCGTCAGGATCGGTCGGCTTCTTGAACGCTGCCTTAATAATCCCGCATTGCGTTCGAACGCAAATCGCCGTCTCGTCCTTTGACACGTCCAGACCAACAAAAGGCTGTTCCATTCTGCTCTCCTCTTTTCAACGCGGCCATAGTAGCCGCCAGAGAGCGCTGATGATCAATTACTCAGAGTCTCGTCGATATGCCATCTGTCAGTCACGCTCCGCTTGTGTCGGTTGAAACGCTCCAGCAATAGCGGTGCGTAACGGACGGTCCAGCGGTGAATGGTCGTGTGGTCGACAGCAATGCCACGCTCGGCCATCATCTCCTCCAGATCACGCAGGCTCAGGCTGTAGGCCAGGTACCAGCGCACGCAAAGCAGGATCACCGACTGGTCGAACTGACGGCCCTTGAACATTTTGTCCTCCGATAAGGTCAGAGGCTGTCCTTGCCACAGTGCCGGTATTCAAAACGGTGCAACATCACAACCAAATTGCAGGCCCCGCGATAGGCCGACGAAGGATAAAACGACAAAGATCGTCTTCTATTGCAAAACGAAATCGTTTCGCTGGGAACCAAACCTCTAATCTTAAATCAAATGATTGATGGCCGCGTTCACGTTGAAAAATGCGATGAAGTTCCTTGTCGACACCGGCAAGTCGTCACGCCCGTTATCTAAATGTAATCCAACGGTTTCCGAACATCACTGCGGCGCGGCGCAGGTGCCGGTGGGTAAAAGGCAAGGTGACGAAGCGCTGCTCGACCGTCTGCAGCGCGCCGCGTTTGGCTACTTCTTGCAGTCGGTCAATCCGGCCAATGGGTTGGTTGCCGATACCTCGCGCGAAAACTCGCCATGCAGCATTGCCGTCGTCGGGTTTGCGCTGTCGGTCTATCCAGCCGCGGTAGAGCGCGGCTGGATGACGCGTGCGGATGCGGTCAGCCGCGGCCTTTCCGCGTTGCGTTTCTTCAGCGACAGCGATCAGAGCGGCGACCCCGGAGCAACCGGGTATAAAGGCTTCTACTACCACTTCCTCGACATTCGGACAGGTGTGCGCGTCTGGCGCTGCGAATTGTCGATGGTCGACACGGCGTTGCTGATTGCGGGCGCCTTGACGGCCAGCGCGTATTTCGATTCGGATAGCGACGAGGAATCGGAATTGCGCCGGATCGTCGATACGCTTTACTGCCGTGTCGACTGGATCTGGGCGCTGGGCGGCGAGACAACCATTCGACTAGGCTGGAAGCCTGAGTGCGGATTCCTGCACTACGGTTGGGAAGGCTACAACGAGGCGATCGTGCTCTATGTGCTCGCGCTGGGTTCGCCAACACATCCACTAGAGGCGCACAGCTATGAAGCATGGACCGGGACCTACCAATGGGAGAATTTGTACGGCCACGATTTTCTGTATGCCGGCCCGTTGTTCGTCCATCAGTTTTCCCACGCATGGATCGATTTTCGCGGCATCCGGGATCGTTTCATGCGCGAGAAGAAGTGCGATTATTTCGAGAACAGCCGGCGCGCCGTCGAAGTTCAGCGCGAGTACACGCGGCGCAATCCCCACCGTTTCGTTGGCTATGACGAAACTTGCTGGGGCCTGACAGCCTGTGACGGCCCAAGCGATCAGCCGCCGTCATCGACAAGGCGGCATCGCCTGTTCGGCTATGCGGCGCGTAGCGTGCCTTATGGGCCCGATGACGGCACGCTTGGCGGATGGTCCGCGCTGGCGTCGCTGCCGTTCGCATCCGAGATTGCCTTGCGCGCTGCGCGCGAGATGCTCCGCCGCTATCCCGAAATGCTGTCAACTGAGCGATACACGAGCAGTTTTAATCCAACACTCACGAGCGCGGGAAATGGCGCCTGGGTTTCTGCCGGCCACTTCGGCCTCGACCAAGGTATCACGGTGATGATGATCGAAAATTATCGAACGCAACTGATCTGGCGGCTGACGCGGAGCTGTTACTACGTTGGCGCAGGGTTGCGGCGCGCCGGGTTCCGCGGCGGCTGGCTGTAGAGGCTCCTCGATCCACGAAAGACGACAATTGCAAAAGCGTAACGAATTGGTCTCGACCGCCCCGCATGATGCTTACGAGCATGAACGGTTGAGTAATGTGCATCCATCTGACTGGCGCAATCCACAGCCTGCCGGCCGATATGGCTTGGTGATCATCGGCGCCGGTACGGCGGGATTGGCGGCGGCGTATGCCGCGACGGCAATGGGCGCCAAGGTTGCCTTGATCGAGCGTCATCTGCTCGGCGGCACCTGCCTGAACATCGGCTGCGTGCCGTCCAAATCCATTATCCGCACTTCACGGCTCTACGCCGAGATGCGGCACGCCGATTTGTACGGTGCGCGCATCCCGGCCGATATCAGCGTAGAATTTTCCGAGGTCATGCAACGGATGCGCGCTATCCGTAGCCGCATCAGCAGCGCCGATTCAGTGCGTCGGCTGACAACCGTCGGCGTGGACGTGTTCTTCGGCCAGGCGAGATTCACGGCAAGCGACATGCTGAAGGTGGACGACGGAGCGACGCTGCACTTCAAAAGAGCGGTGATCGCCACTGGCGCACGACCGGACACGCCCTCTATTCCCGGTCTCGCCGAAGCTGGTTATCTGACCAACCAGAATGTCTTCGACCAGACTGAGCTGCCGCGCCGTCTTCTTGTCATCGGCGGTGGGCCGCTCGGTTGCGAGATGGCGCAAGCGTTCCGCCGCTTCGGCGCACATACCGTCATCGTGCAAAAGCCACCGCTTTTCCTGCCCAGGGAGGAGCGCGACGCGGCCCAGATCCTGTCCGACGCCTTGGCCCGCGACGGCGTCGAGGTGAGGCTCAATACGCAAGTCATTAACGTGAAATCACAAAATGGTCAGAAGATCGTCGATCTAGTCAGCGACGATTACAAGAGTACGATTACTGTTGATGCCATCCTTATCGGCACCGGCCGAGTACCCAGTGTCGACCACCTGAACCTGGAAGCCGCAGGCGTTGATTACGACGCCAATTCTGGCGTCTACGTCAACGATTTTCTGCAGACCACCAATCGACGCATTTATGCTGCCGGTGATGTCTGTCTCGACGACAAGTTCAACGATACCGCCGATGCGTCGGCACGCATCGTGGTTCACAACGCGTTACTTCTCGGTCGCCGACGGCTCAGCGCTCTGACGATTCCCTGGTGCACCTACACCGATCCGGAGATCGCCCATGTCGGTCTCTATGTACGACAAGCGCGCGAGCGGGATATTCCGGTCAAGACCTTTACGATCCCGATGCACGATGTGGATCGAGCAATCGCAGATGACGAGGAAGTGGGTTTCGTAAAAATACACGTCAGGGAGCGGACGGATCGAATTCTCGGCGCTACGATCGTCGCCAGCCATGCGGGTGAAATGATCAGTGAGATTACTTTGGCAATGGTCGCAGGGGTCGGCCTGCGCACATTGGCTCGCGTCATTCATCCTTATCCCACCCAGTCTGAAGCGATAAAAAAGGCGGCGGATGCCTACAACCGTTCACGTGCGACGACCGCCACCCAGTGGCTGTCGCGGTTGTGGCCGAAATGGTAATCCAAGAAGTGCAATGCGACGACTATTTAACCCCTGTAGTTATGACCCCGTAGAGCGGAAGCCGCT
>NZ_JBTMXB010000044.1:0-29448 GCF_054489405.1 Mesorhizobium sp. A623 | reverse complement strand
CGAGTTCGAACGCGTGGCATGAGAATTGTCACCGGCAGGGCGCTCTCCGATCAAATTCTGATCCCTGCAACACGGCCGATCAGAACACACTTGCCCCGCCAGACGCGCGTGCCAGCGCGTCGAATTGAGATCGCCGTCTCTTTCATCGAGACATCAAGGCCGACAAAATCATCCATGGCTTTTTCTCCGATAGGTGTCAGGGCTCGTGAAAAACTTGAGCCCGTATTTCCATCTTATCAGGGGAGCGGCCATGTCATCGGGATTGCGTCATAGGCCTTGCTCCCGCAATTACTCCATGTCGCATAATTGGCAGATTGGAATACGCGTCCACCCCTAATGCGGGTTCGTCGCTGCAAGACCGGCTTGGCCGTTTTGTCTGTGAGCACCATAGCGCTCGACCATGGTGGCGCTGGCGGCGTTCAAACCGACGACTTCAACCTCATGGCCGCGTCGCCGTGCCTTCGACACCACCCGATCCAGTGCGCCCACCGCAGAGATGTCCCAGAAATGCGCCGCGCTGACATCGATGACAATTTTCTCTACCGGCTCCAACACATCCATGGACTCGGCGAAGGTGCCGGCCGATGCAAAGAACACCTGCCCCTCGACGGCATAGGTTCGCACGCTGCCGTCGGCAGAAAGCGTGGATGAGACGCGGCTCAGCTTCGACACCTTCCCGGCGAAGAACACGCCGGAGAGCAGCACGCCGATCAACACGCCGATGGAAAGATCGCCGGTCGCCACCACCGCGATCACGGTTGCAAGCATGACAATGGAAGACGGCCATGGGTTCGTGCGCAGGCGTCCGAGCGAAGCCCACGAGAACGTGTTGATCGAAACCATGATCATCACCGCCGTCAGCGCCGCCACCGGCACGACAGCCAGTAAATCCTGCAACAGCACCAGCAGCGCGAGCAGAAATGCGCCGGCGACGAGTGTGGAGAGCCGCCCGCGCCCGCCGGAGGAGACATTGATGACCGATTGCCCGATCATTGCACAGCCGCCCATGCCGCCGAAGAAAGCGGAGGTAATATTTGCGATGCCTTGCCCGGCGCATTCACGGCTTTTGTTGCTGGTCGTGTCCGTCAGGTCATCGACGATCTGCGCTGTGAGTAAGGATTCCAGCAGGCCAACGGCGGCCAGCGTCAGCGAAACCGGCAGCAGGATGCGGAGCGTCTCGAAGGTGAGCGGAACCTCGGGGACGCCGAAGCTGGGCAGCGCTGTTGGAAGCTGGCCGAGATCGGCTACAGCGCGCACATCGAGTTTGAAGACAAGGCTGACAACGGTCAGGACTACGATCGCCACCAGCGGCGACGGAACCGCCTTCGTCACGCGCGGGAAGATGTAGATGATCGCGAGACCGAGCGCGATCAGCCCGTATGTCGCCATCGGCACATGTATGAGCTGGGGCAATTGAGCCAGGAAAATCAGGATAGCCAGCGAATTGACGAAGCCGGTCATGACGGATTGCGAGACGAAGCGCATCACGCGCCCGAGTTTCAGCAGGCCGGCGACAATCTGGATGATGCCCATCAGGATGGTGGCGGCGAAGAGATACTGCACGCCATGCTCGCGCACGAGTGGCCCCATGAGGACGGCCGTGGCGGCGGTTGCGGCCGAGATCATCGCCGGTCGACCACCGACGAAGGCGATGACGCTCGCAATGACGACTGAGGCATAGAGCCCGACCTTGGGGTCGACGCCGGCGATGACCGAGAACCCGATTGCCTCGGGGATCAATGCCAAAGCGACGACAATGCCGGAGAGCGAATCCGCGCGGACATTGGAAAACCAGTCACGTTGGACTGTGGAAGCTAAAATCATGGAAGGGGAATCCCGCAAGGAACACACAACCCGTCGCCCATTTGCGCGGCTGACGATCGGTCGTTTCAGTTGCGTGGTCCGGCGGATCGGCGGCCGGAAGAGCCACCCGGGATTTCACCGGGTCCAGTCGAATGTTCGCCGTTATAGTGGACTATTTTTGCAACGCAACATGGAAGGACAGGGAAGTTGTTAGATGGAAAGCGTCTGGCGCAGGCGCCCGCCGTAGTCGCTCTCGGCGAAAAACATATGAAAAGATCGACGACGGCTCACCGACCAGCCTTCGCCATTATGTCCAGCCACGCAATCGCCTCGGCTACACCGACCAGCCCGTAAGACGCCGCCGTCGGTCCCTGTTGTCTGATCCGGATCGAGATGCCGCCGAGCTCGTTGATCGCTTCGAAGCCGTTTTCATCCGACGTGTCGTCTCCTAGAAATACCGGCCACCTGCCGGCGAACGCGTCCTTTTTCATGAATCGGCGGATCGCCGCTCCCTTGGCGGCTTCGAGCGGCATCAGTTCCACGCCGGCATTGCCGGCCAGCACGCGGTAGCCCGGCGGCAGGTGGTCCAGCGCCTGCTCGACCAGATCGGTCGCGCGCGCCAGAAGGTGTGGCGCGGCGCGGGTATGCAGGGCCAGGATCGGCCCCTTGCGCTCGATATAGACGCCTGCGCCGATAAACTCGGCCTCGATCTCTTGCGCGAGGGCGGCGATGTCGGCCGGTTCGCTCGCGGTTTCGACGGGTCCGCCCATAACCAGCCGATGCTCCAGCCCGTAGAGACCGGCGGCACGCAGCTTGAGCGGCGCAAACAGATGATCGACGGCCGCGATGGAACGCCCGGTGATGAAGGCCAACGCGCCATCCAGCCGCTGCTCCAGCGTCTCCAGCAGTACGCGAAGCTCGTCGCTCACCGAAACGGCGTCCGGATGGGCGGCATGCTCCAGGAGGGTACCGTCGATATCGAGGAAGAGAGCGAATTTTTCCTCACTCAAGTCCAGCACCGGTGGCTTTTGCATCACCGTCATAGGGCCGCCACCCGCCGCCGCTCGAACATGGAAACAACATTGCTGCCCGGGCTGCCGGGAGCGGACGTGTCGCCGCCGGTGACGCGGTCGAGCTCGCCGCGCTTGCGCAGGCGCGCCGCGTCGAGCAGCATGGAGCCGGCCCAGCGGTAGACATTGTTGTGGCGCACGATCTCGCGCATGCGCCGCATGCGCTGCAGTTGTTCCTCCGGGGCCATGGTCAGGGACTGCTGCAGCGCTTCGCCCATCATCGCCGCATCATAGGGATTGACGATCAGCGCCTCCAACAACTCCTTCGAGGCACCCGCGAAAGTCGAGAGCAGCAGCACGCCCTGCTCGTCGTCGCGGGCGGCGACGAATTCCTTGGCGACGAGATTCATGCCGTCATGCAAGCTGGTGACCATGCAGATGTCGGCGGCGCGGTAAACCTCGTAGACTTCCCGCTGCGAATGGTGTTCGGCGACCATCAGGACCGGCGTATAATTTTCGCCGCCATAGCGCTGGTTTAGTTCCAGGGCGCGAGCTTCGCATTCTTCATGCAGCAGCTTGTAGGCGGGCAGGGTACCCCGGCTGGGGGCGGCGATCTGCAGGAACACCAGCCTGCCGATCCATTCCGGGTGTTGCGTGAACAATTCGTCCAGCGCCTGGAAGCGGTCAAGGATGCCTTTCGTATAATCGAGGCGCTCGACGCCGACGCACAGCTTTACGTCGTCTGCCAACCCGTATTTTTGACGGACGCGCGCACGGCACTCGGCCACCGAAGGCAACTGGGCCAGAAGATCGGGCGGCCATTCGATGGAGATCGGATAGGCATGGACCAGACTGGTTTCGCCGCCGTAGGAAATCGCGGCATCCTCGCGCTCGATGCGGCTTTCGAGGAAGCGGTCGACGCTTTCGATGAAGTTGTTGCAGTGAAACTGCGTATGAAAGCCGATGATCGAGCTGCCGAGCAGGCCGTCGAGGATCTTTTCGCGCCATGGGCAGATGCTGAACACTTCTGAATTCGGCCACGGAATATGCCAGAAGGTGATGACGATGGCTTCCGGCAGCCGCTCGCGGATCATGCGCGGCAGCAGCGCGAAGTGATAATCCTGGACCAGCACGATCGGCCGTTCGTTGCGCGCTTCCGCCACCACCGTATCGGCGAATTTTCGATTGACCGCCTCGTAGGTTTCCCAGTCGGTGGCGCGGAAAATCGGTCGGGTGAAGGCGATGTGGCAGAGCGGCCAAAGCCCCTCATTGGCAAAGCCGAGATAATAGCCCTGATGTTCTTCCTCGGTCAGCCAGACGCGCCGCAGCGTATAGGAGGGCTTGTCCGGCGGCACCTGGATGCGGTCTTTTTCATCGACGGTCAAGCGATCCGCCGTGCCGCCGCCATAGGCGATCCAGGTGCCGGCGCAGGCGCGGGTGATCGGCTCGAGCGCCGAAACCAGACCGCTGGCCGGTACAAGAAGTTTGATGCCGTCCTCCGTCTGGTCGTGGATGTAGGGCTCGCGGTTGGAGACGACGATGACCTGCGCGCCGGGCAATTCTTCGGCCAGTATCTTGCGCAGCGTTTCGGGCGTCCAATCGATCATGGCGGCATCGGCGGTGGAATGGCCGTTCTTCTGGGATTCGCGCAGCACCTGCCGCTCGGCGCCGATATCGCCGCTGGAAAGGGCTGGGGCGATCCTATTGCGGCGCGCCTTTCTCATCAAGAACACAACCGCCAGCAGCGACAGCGCCAGGCTTGCACACACGACCACCCAGAGGAAATCCAAGCCATTGTTTGTCATTGGAATTCCAATGCCTCTTTCAAATAATTCCGGGCCGGGAGGCCGGTCCTGTTCCATTCGTTTGCGGGATGCGTCGCCGGTCACGGCCGGGCAGCGCCATCCAACCAACGCGCCATGTGGCGGATCGGTTCCGGCTTTCACGTCGTCACGATCAGCGGCGCGAGCCCCTCATGGCGGTCGGCGAGGAAGGCGACGACCCGGTCGCCGACACGCTGGAAGGACAGGTCCACAGCCGTATCGCCGACCTGGAGATGGCGCACGGTCAGGCTGTCGATGCCGATAGGCAGGCGTGGCCGGGTGACGTGTAGCTCGCCCTTCCATCCGTCGATCTCGAGGCCGAGACAGGCCTGCATCAGCATGAAGGTCGCGCCCGCCGACCATGCCTGCGGCAGGCAGGCGACCGGATAGGCGATCGGTGCCTCGCCGGGTGCGCGGGTGAAGCCGCAAAACAGTTCCGGCAGGCGCATGTTGAAATGCACGGCCGCCTCGAAGGTGCCGCTCATCAGCCGAGCCACGTGGTCGCGCACGCCGTAGCGCGCCAGTCCAGCCGTGCAAAGGGCGGTGTCGTGTGGCCAGATCGAGCCGTTATGATAGGACATCGGGTTGAAGAAGATGGCGTCGTCGGCCAGCGTGCGCAGGCCCCAGCCGGAATGAAACGAGGCCGAAAGCAACTGGTCCGCCACCTTCTGCGCCCGCTCGGGTGACGGCAAGCCCATATAGAGCAGATGGCCGGCGTTCGAGGTGCGTACCTTGCAGGGCTCGCCATTGCCGTCGAGCGCCAGAGCGTAAGTGCCGAGTTCGTCCACCCAGAACGCGCGTTCGACCGCCTCGCGCATTTCCTCGGCTCGCGCCTCCCAGTGATCGGCCACCGCCTCGTCGCCACGGCGTCGCGCGAGCTTGCCGAGGCCCTTGAAGGCGGCGAAGACATAGCCCTGCACCTCGACCAGCGCGATCGGGCCTTTCGGGATGCGGCCATCGGCATGGAAGATGGAGTCGAAACTGTCCTTCCAGCCCTGGTTGGCGAGGCCGGTATCGGCCGCGCGCTGATAGGTGAGGAAGCCGGTGCGGCTGCTCGCCTGTTCCGTCCATTCGGCGGCCGCACATAGCGACGGCCACAGATTGTCGATGAAATCCATGTCGCCGGTGCGGTTCGCATAGGCGCAGGCCAGATGGATATAGAGCGGCGTGGTGTCGACGCCGCCATAATAGCGGCCGAACGGAAGCTCGCTCAGGGCCGCCATCTCGCCCTTGCGGGTCTCATGCATGATCTTGCCGGGTTCAGCATCGCTGAACAGCGAGATTTCGGTCGCCTGATGCTGGGCCAGAAAGGCCAGCACGCCGCGCGCCAGGCCGGGGTTGAGCCACAGCATCTGCAAGGCGGAAATTACGCCGTCGCGGCCGAAGGCGGTCGAGAACCACGGGATGCCGGCATAGGGGTAAGGCCCCGTCGCAAGCTCGGTGGTGAGCAGCGCAACGTCGGCGCGCGCGCGCGCCACCCAGTCGTTGAAGACGCGGCCGGAACTGTGCACGGTCGCGCCATGACGGCGCTTGGCGCGCATGGAAAAGCGGGCGCGGGCGGCAGCGGCGCGGAAGCGCTCGCGGTCGGGCGTCTCGGCCAGTTCCGCGCCGACCTCGACATAGAATGTCTTGGCGCTGCGCTTGGTGACGGCGATGAAAAAATCGGCGCGGCCGGCCAGAAGTTGATCCGGAGCCTGCGAAAACGAGATCACCGAACTGCGCACGAGTTTGTCGAGACCCTCATAGCGAAGCACGACGGAATTCTCGTCCGTCTCGGCGGCGTGCGAGGTGCCGCGCTTCGGCCGGGTCGATCCGCGCACCTCGAACATGTCGCGGAAATCGGCGGCGAAATGCAGCGAAAGCAAGAAGGTGGAATGCTCCTGGCTGTAGTTCGAAAGCGTGATGCGCTCGAACAGCCGATCTTCCCAGATGAGGCGCATGCGCTCGATATGGATGCCGCCTTGCGGGATGTCGCGGCCGACAGCACTGCGGATCGGCAGATTGGTCAGATTGGCGGTGAACAGCACATTGTCCTGGCTGAGCGAAGCCCCGAGCAGCGAGGTGGAGCGCCCGCCGATGGTCAGCCGGAACTCCGAAAGCACGCGCGTGTCGTCGCGGAAGAAACCGTCGCCCAGCCCGCGAATATCGCCATAGGCATCGGCAACCGCAAAACAATCGCCATGCTTGAGCGCAAACAGCCGGTGCGGTTCACGCGGCGCGGTTTCATCGAGCGCCGCAAGCGCGATGGCCGGGTCGAGCTTGCGCTCATCGAGCGGGATTGTTGCGGCGCGGTCGGTCACGATGCCTTTGCCCCCGAATGTGCGCCCAGCAACCGGGCATAGGCGGCCACATAGTCGCGCGCCATTCGTTGGGCGGAAAATCGCTTTTCGAACACGGCCCGCACGTTGCGCCTGTCGAGGCGCAACAATTCCGGCACGCGGGCGACTGCATCCTCTATCGTTTCGGCGACGAAGCCGGTAACGCCCTGATCGATGATTTCGGGCATGGCGCCGCAATTCCAGGCGATGACCGGCGTGCCGCAAGCCATCGCTTCGATCACCGCAAGCCCGAACGGCTCCGGCCAGTCGATCGGAAACAGCAGGCCCGCCGCGCGGCCCAGAAATTCGGCCTTCTGGTGCTCCTCGATTTCGCCGACATAGGCGACACGGTCGCCATCGAGCAACGGCTCGACGTGTTCATGGAAATAGGCACGGTCGTCGTCGCCGATCTTGGCCGCGAGTTTGATTTTCAACCCCGCACGCCTGGCGATCTCGATGGCGCGGTCGGGGCGCTTGTCGCGCGAAAATCGGCCGAGAAAGACAAGATAGGGGTCTTGCGAGTCCTGCTCGAAATTCGGCGGATAAAGGTCGACCGGCAGGCCGTGATGGATCGTCGCCAGCCAGTTGGCGTCGGGCAGGCCGCGCTGCTGGCTGCGGGAGATGGAAATCATCGGAAATCGGGGAAACCGAGCATAGGCCGGAGCCAGATCGACGTAATCCAGCCTTCCATGCGGGGTTGTCACCGTGCGCGCCGCCATTTTCTCGAAAAACGGAAAATGCAGGAAATGGCTGAGATGAAAATGGATGATGTCGAAATCGTCGGCCCGGCTTCGCACCTCGTCCAGCATGGACAAGTGTGCCGCGACTTCCGACTTCAGCGGACGCGGATCGAGCCGCAATGCCTGCTCGCGGCAGGCCACCAGCTTCGCCGAGGTTTTGGTGTCGCCGCTGGCAAACAGTGTCACGTCATGACCTAGTTCGGCCAACCCCTCCGTCAAATAGGAGACGATGCGCTCGGTGCCGCCGTAAAGCAGCGGCGGAACCGCCTCGTAGAGCGGCGCGACATGGGCAATCCTCATCAACCGGCATTTCCTCGATCAGCGGTGGTGCTGTTTGGAAATGCCTCAGCCGGCGGATCGTTCCTGTTTCGGGCGGTCCGCATGCTTCGGCGGAGCGTCGTTCTCATCAGGATTGGGCAAAGGAGCCTCATCGGGAAGCCTGTCCGGATCGGGCTCGCGCACGGGCCGAGGCTCGTGAATCGGCGGAGGCGGCGGTGTCGGTTTAGGTGTTGGTTCGGGAACAGCGGCCATGGCATCGTCCTTCCCGACCAAAACCCCGCAACGGTTCGACGGTTCCCATTTTTCTCGTTTTGGATTGAGAACGCCGATGAGCGCCGTGCGATCTATCTTGGAACGATTTCTGGTGCGCGGCGGTTTCCTTTTTGCGGGCGAGGTCAACAAGATGACGATGCTTCCGGAGGCTGAATTCATGCAGACTGCAGATCGTAACGGGGCCATCGACCGCGACTGGTGGCGCGGTGCGGTGATCTACCAGATTTATCCGCGCAGCTATCAGGACAGCAATGGCGACGGAATCGGCGATCTGCAAGGCATTATCCGCCGTCTCGGCTACATCGCGAACCTTGGCGTCGATGCCATCTGGATATCGCCCTTCTTCAAATCGCCGATGAAGGATTTTGGCTACGACGTCACCGATTATTGCGATGTCGACCCGATATTCGGGACGCTTGCCGACTTCGACGTGCTGATTGCGGAAGCGCACCGTCTTGGTCTGAAAGTGATGATCGACGAAGTGCTGTCGCACACCGCCGATGCCCACCCCTGGTTCCGGGAAAGCCGTTCCAGCCGCGATAACGCCAAGGCTGATTGGTACGTGTGGGCCGACGCCAAGCCGGACGGCACGCCGCCCAACAACTGGCTGGCGATATTCGGCGGCTCCGCATGGCAATGGGATACACGGCGCCAGCAATATTACCTGCACAACTTCCTGGCCGAGCAGCCGGACCTGAACTTTCACACCCTTGCCGTACAGGACGCGCTGCTTGAAGTAACCCGGTTCTGGCTGGATCGCGGCGTCGACGGGTTTCGCCTGGACACGATCAATTTCTATTTTCATTCGCAGGGGCTGGAGGACAACCCGGCCCTGCCGCCCGAACAGCGCAATGACCAGACCGCGCCTTCGGTCAATCCGTACAACTATCAGGACCATCTCTACGACAAGAGCCGCCCGGAAAACCTCGCCTTTCTCGAACGCTTTCGTGCGCTGCTGGATGAATATCCGGCAGCAGCGGTGGTCGGCGAGGTCGGGGATTCCCAGCGCGGGCTGGAGGTGGTGGCTGCCTACACCGCCGGCGAAAAGCGCGTCCACATGTGCTACGCTTTCGATTTCCTGGCGCCCGAGAAAATCAGCGCGGCCAAGGTGCGCAGCGTGCTTGAAAGCTTTGGCCGCGTGGCCAGCGACGGCTGGGCGTGCTGGGCCTTCTCCAACCATGACGTGAAGCGTCACGCCTCGCGCTGGGCCGCCGGCGAGCAAGACATGACCGCCTATCTGAAGGTGATCTCGGCGCTGCTTTTGTCGCTGCGTGGCTCGGTCTGCCTCTATCAGGGCGAGGAACTGGGGCTTGGCGAAGCCGACCTTGCCTATGAGGATCTGCGCGATCCGTACGGCATCCGCTTCTGGCCCGAATTCAAGGGCCGCGACGGTTGTCGCACGCCGATGGTCTGGGATGAACGGGCCAAAAACGGCGGCTTTTCAAGTGCAAAGCCGTGGCTGCCGGTACCTGCCGATCATCTGACCAAGGCGATCGGCGCGCAGCAAGGCAAAGAAGCATCGTTGCTGGAGCATTACCGGCGTTTTCTCGCCTTCCGCCGCGCGCATCCGGCACTGGTCAAGGGCTATATCGAATTTCTTGAAGCGCCAGATGGCGTAGTCGCGTTCACCCGCCGCGAAGGCGATGAGCAGATGCTCTGCGCCTTCAACCTCAGTCATTCGGCCGTTACTCTAGACCTTGGCAGAAGCGACGTTTTACAGGCCCTGACGGGGCACGGCTTTGGCGGAATAGCGGAAGCTGGAACAATCCGCTTGAAAGGTTACGATGCCTGGTTCGGCCGCCCCTGGATAACAACGTGACAGCACCTGCACGCCACGTCTAGACTCAAGTCACGCCTGGATTTTCAATTCGAACTGACCACCGCTTCCGCTTCGATCTCGACCTCATAGTCGCCGATCAGATTTCCGGCCTGGATCATGGTATTGGCGGGCATGATGGCGCCGAAGAACCGGCCGTGCGCCCGCGAGACGGACTCCCATTTTTCAGCGTCTTTCAGGTAGATGCGGGTGCGCACCACGTCTTCGGGCTTGCCGCCGAGCGCCGCCACCGCAGCGAGGATCTTGTCAAGGATGTAGGTTGTCTGGGCGGCGGCATCGCCCGGAGAAACGCCTCGCGCGCCGCCATGCGTGGCCGTCGTCCCGGATACGCGGATGGTGTCGTTGACGCGGACGGCGCGGCTGTAGCCGGCTATCGGCTCCCACATACTGCCGGATGAAACGCGCAGTCGGCCCGGTGCCCCAGGGATCGGCTCGGCCTTGAACGCGGGCTCGATAGTCTCGAGATGGTGGCTGAGATCGCCGGATGCGGTGAGGAAAGGCGGCTTGCGGTACTCGTCGCCGCAATCGCCTTGTATCATCGGCATGGGCGCGCAGGCCTCGTCAATCGCCGCACGGTCGGCCGCGTCGAGATCGAAGCCGAAAACCTTCAAATTGTCGTCACGATGTTCGCTCTCGCCAAGGCGTGCGCCGATGATCGTGGCGGCGACAGCCGGATGCGCCAGTACCCACCGGCTGGCTACATTGGAAATCGAAACGCCGTGGCGCAGAGCGATCCGCGACAGCGTCTCGAGCAGGTGCTGAAAGGATGCCCATCCGCCCGCGGCATCAATGAAGCGCTTGTATTTGAGGCGGCTCCAGTCGGTGATGTCCGCCGGCTCCGGCCTGCCCAGCCAGCGTTCCGAAAGAAACCCGCCGCACAGCGTGCCATACGCGAGCAATCGGACATCGAACTCGGCGCAAAGTGCACTGAGATCGCTCGCCGCCCGCCTGTCGACCAGCGAGAACGAGACCTGATTGCTGATGACAGGAATTCCGTCTGTCAGAGCCACGCGCAAATGCGCGGCATCAAAATTAGTGACGCCGATCGCGCCGATCAGGCCTTCTTCGCGAAGCCGGTTCATTTCATGCAGCGCGTCCAGCCATGCGGGATGCTCAAAGGTCCACCAATGCAGTTGCAGCAGGTCGACTTTCGCCACGCCGAGACGGTCCAATCGCTCCTGCACTCCCCGCCTCACGATGTTGGCGGTCATTGCGCCGGGTTCCGGGCACCATTTGGTGAAGGCTCTCGGGCGGGCATTGCGGGACGGATACCGGGACAGCAGCTGGCCGGTGATCAACTCGGCGCTGCCATAGTGGTCGGCCATGTCGAAAGTGTCGAAGCCGGCGTCCGCATAGGCTTGCAGGAAATTCGCGCCGACATTCGGATCGATCGTCGAGCCGTTCTTCTCGATGTCGGCGACCTGCCAGAGCCCGCACACCAGCCGACTGATCTCAAGCTCCCCGCCAAGAAGAACCCGCTCAGGAACATTACCCATTGGAACCCTCCGCCGACGCCCGGGAGCGCCGTTTGACCCGTTCGATAGCACGCGACATGCTTGTCTCTTCCCCGAGAATGCCGCGCGGCCTGTAGAGGAGGATGGCGCACAGCGCAGCGCCGATCATCACGATCTGCAGCGCTGCTGCGCGCGCCTGTTCGCCCGGCGGGAAAACGGACGAGATGATACCCGCCGACGCCGCCCAGATCGCCCAGACGAGGACAGCGCCCAGGATCGCGCCGCGATTGTTGCCGGACCCGCCGACGATGAGCATCGCCCATACCTGGAAGGTCAGCATCGGCTGGTAGTTTTCCGGCGCGATGAACCCGATGAAATGTCCCTGGACCGCGCCGGCCAGGCCCATGATGGCGCCACCCAGCGCAAAGGCCTGCAAACGGAATGACATTGAATTCTTGCCGAGCGCCTGAGCGGCGGTTTCGTCCTCGCGGATCGATCGCAGCGCTCTGCCCCACGGGCTTCGGGCCAGGCGCTGCAACAGATAATAGAGACCCCCAACGAGCACGATCAGCACGCCAAGGTTCAACAGCCCGAAAACGACCCCATTGCTGGCGTAGCTGGCGAAGGGACGTGGGATGAAGCTTATGCCGAACGGTCCGCCGGTAATGCTCTGCAGGTTGAGTGCGGCGAGATGCACGACGATGCCGACGCCGAAGGTAGCGATAGCGAGATAATCGGCCCGCAACCGAATGGTCAGCAGCCCGACCAGGAACGAGACCAGCGCCGTCGCCCCGGCCGCCCCGGCCCAGCCGATCACAATCGGCATGCCGAAGCCGCCAAACCGGCTGGGATCGTCCGGCGTCGTCAGCAATGCCGAGACGTAGGCGCCCATCGCGACAAAGCCGGTAATGCCGACATTGAACAGCCCGGTCTGTCCCCATTGGACATTCAGTCCGAGGCATATAATGGCGTAGGTCAGGGCCATGGTGAGGAAGAAACTGCCATAGGCGATGAGTTCGATGCTCATGCTCTGCTCCCGAACAAGCCCTGCGGCCTTAAAGAAAGAACAAGCACGAGGATGACGAACGCGACGGCGGCACGCCATTCGGCGCCGATATACTGCACCGTCAACGCTTCCGAGACGCCGACGATCAGGCCGGCGATCATCGCCCCCGGCACGCTGCCGATACCTCCCAGGATCGCCGCCGCGAAGAGCGGCAGGAGCAGGTCCAGACCCATTTGCGGCCTGATCTGCACCAGCACTCCGGCGGTGACGCCGGCGATGGCAGCCAGCGCTGCGCCAAGTATCCAGACAAAACGAATGATGTCGCGGGTGTCGATCCCCGCGATGGCGGCGAGCTGAGGATTCTCACTGACTGCGCGCATGGAGCGGCCGATGGAAGTGCGCGTCAGCATGAGGTTGACCGCAACGGCCAGCACGGCGGTGACGGCAAGCGATAGAAGCTGATCCGGCGTGGCGCGCAATCCCGCTCCCATTCGCGTCGCGATCTGCAGATTGGTCGTGTAGTATTGCGGTGCCGAGGTGAAGAGAAACTCCAGCAGGCTGCGCAGGGTCAGCGCTGCGCCAAAGCTTGCCATCACCAGAATGATGACGGTGCTCCCCTTTCGCCGCAGGCGTCCAAACAAAAGCCAGTCGACCGCCAAAGCCAATGCTGCTGCGAGCACCACCGCTACGATGGTTGCAATAGGCAATGACCAGCCGAAGGAGAACGGACCAATCGGCGTTTGCAGGCCGGGCACCAGGGCTCCCAGCACGCCGGCGGCGATAAAGGCGAAGTAGGCGCCCCAGGCGAGCAGTTCGCCATGCCCGAAATTGGCGAAGCGCAGGATCGAATAGGTCAGGGTCACGCCGATGGCACCCAGGCCGATCATCGATCCGGAGATCAGCCCATCCATGATGGGTTGAAGATTCATTGTACGTCTCCGTGCCGAACGCCCAGATAGAGCTCGCCGATCACGGGGTCGTCGAGCAGGCTGGCGGCATCGCCCTCATGTCGCAATTTGCCTTCGACGAGTATGACGGCGCGATCGGCGATCGCGAGGGCTGCTTTTACGTTTTGCTCAACCAGCACGACCGTGACGCCAGTCTTGTTGATCTCCCGAAGCCGGGCGAACACTTCGCCGACAATTTTCGGGGCAAGCCCAGCCGATGGCTCGTCAAGCATCAGGACATTCGGCTTGACGATCAGCGCCCGAGCGACCGCCAGCATCTGCCGCTGTCCACCCGACAACGCGCCAGCGCGCCGTTCCGGGCGCTCGCCGAGATCGGGAAACATTGCGTAGAGTTCGCCAATGCGCCTGGCGCGATCGTTGGGCGGCAACAACTGTGCGGCGATCTGCAGATTTTCATGAATGGTCAGCGTCGCGAACACGTTTTCGGTCTGCGGCACGAAGGCCAGCCCGTGCCGAATCTTGCGATGCGGCGGGACGTCCGTGAGATCGATGCGGCCAAGCGAGACCGTTCCCGCATGGGTTGGCACGACGCCGGCAATCGCCTTGACCAGGGTGGACTTACCCGCGCCGTTTGGCCCCAGGATTACAACAAACTCGCCGGACGCAACGGTCAGGTCTATCCCATGAACGATCGGCTGGTCGCGTTCGTAGCCGGCGACCAGTCCTTGCGTAGCCAGCGCCGGCAGATCGTCCTCGCTCATCACGCCGCACCGCCCAGATAGGCATCGACAACAATCGGATTTCGCGAGACTTCGCTCGGTGCGCCCTCAGCGAGAAGCCGACCCGTCGCCATCACGACGACGCGGCTGCACAGGCGCGCGACCATGTCCATGTTGTGCTCGATCAGCAGGATGGACTTGCCCTGCCTGTTGAGATCGACCACGCGCGATATGATGATTTCCAGCAGGCTGGGGTTCACGCCTGCGGCCGGCTCGTCGAGCAGGATGACGCCTGGGTCGGACATGAGAATACGCGCCAGTTCCAGCAGCTTGCGCTGGCCGCCGGAAAGAACACTCGCCGGCTCGTCTTCAAGGTGGGACAGGGTGACGAAATCGATGAGGCACCGTGCCTTGTCGATCGCCGCGCGCTCTTCCGCCGCCACGCGGGCCGGCCTGAAAAAATTCATCCACATGCGCTCGCCGGATTGGTTCTGTGCGCCGGCCACGACGTTTTCCAATACGGTCATCGACGGGAATGGCCGCGGGATCTGGAATGTACGGCCCATGCCTGCACCGATGCGACGCTCGGCTCCTGCATTGGTCAGGTCAGTTCCATTGACCTCGATCCTGCCATGGTCAGCCTTGAGGCTGCCGGCAAGCAGGCTGAACATGGTGGTTTTTCCCGCGCCGTTTGGTCCGATCAGGCCGATCATCTCGCCGCGCTCGAGATTGATCGACATGTCGTCGACGGCTCGAACGCCGCCAAAGGCCTTCACCAGACCATGCGCTGCGATCACAGGCCCCACGCCAGGGCTGACACGATCCACCTGCAAGTCAGCCTCCTCCCAGCGGACGGCTTTTGATCTTTGATGTTTGATCATGAAACTTTACAATTGAAAACTATGCAAGTACGAATTTGCTGACGGGACCGCAGAAATTGGCTCGTACGAGACCGATGATTGCGCCGGGAGGAGCAGGCATGAACGTCTTGACATCGATTTCGCCGGTCGGCCGCGAAACCTTGCATGATCGTGTCTATTCGGAGTTGCGCAAGACACTGATCCTGGGCGGTTTTGGCGTCGGCCAGGTCCTGCGCATTCAGGACCTGTCGGAAGCGTTGAGTACGAGCACGATGCCGGTTCGCGAGGCTCTGGGGCGGCTCGTATCGGAACGGGCGCTGGAAGCGCTGCCCAATCGAAGCGTGCGCGTTCCGCTGGTCACGCGCGATCGTCTTGACGACCTGGCGAGAGCCCGCGCCCTTGTCGAGGGGGAACTGATTTCACTGGCATTGGATCGGTTGGCGGATACCGATCTGTCGCGCCTGAGCGAATTGACGAAGGAGAGTGAAGAGGCGTTTCTCGAAGCCAACGATGCGCGCCGCGTCCGTCGCACCTCCGAAATCAACCACGAGTTTCACTTCACCATCTATCGTTGTGCGGGAAGCCAGGTTCTTATTCCGATCGTCGAAAGCCTCTGGCTGCAATCCGGCCCTTACGTCCACGTGGCGGCGCGCCTTTACGACAAGGGCGACTACGACACGACAGCGGTGCTTTCAGCGACCCGTTTTCACTGGGAATTGCTGGATGCGATCAAGCGGCGCGACTGTAAAGCTGCCGTTCACGCCCTGACGCAAGATATCAGCCAGTCCTTCAACCTGATCCGCGAATGGCTGGATTCGAACGGCGCGACGGAGGCGGACCTTGCCCAAACGCGATGAAAGCTTTGAACTCTTTGATCTGCGCGTCGAGGTTGTCCTGCCCGAAGGCGCGCCGATCTATTGCGGGGCCAGGCCCGGCGATCATTTCGAGCTTCATGGCGAGCTGATGCATCTGCCGCCGGGGCAGGGCTTTTCGATCTACTCGCTGGCCGCCGTGCTGCCGCTGCTTGCCGCCAAGCAACGGCCGACACATCAAAACGACTGGATGACCACTGACGCCGAGATTGCGTGCCCGGACCCTAACTGCGGCTCAAGGCTGAGGATCACCCGGCTTGGCCGGCGCCGCTTCAACCACGCCGACACGACGGCCGTTCCTTTGGGTGACTAAGATGCAACGCACAAGCCTCGCGCCCGGGTACGAAATCTCGCGCGTCATTCGCGGCGGGTGGCAGCTGTCCGACAGCCACGGTACGCTCAGGGGCTCTGATCCCGTTTCCGACATGGTAGCCTTCGCCGACGCCGGCATTACAACTTTCGATTGCGCCGACATCTATACCGGCGTCGAGGAAATGATTGGCGATTTCCGGATGCACTATCGCGACATTCGCGGGCAAGATGCACTCGAACGGATCAAGGTCCACACCAAATTCGTTCCCGACCTTGATGTGCTTGCGAGGATTGCCAAATCCGATGTGGAAGGCGTGATCGATCAATCGCTGCGCCGCCTGAAAATGGATCGGCTCGATCTCGTTCAGTTTCACTGGTGGGATTATCAACAGCCCAGATGGCTTGAAACCGCCGGTTGGCTCAATGAGTTGCGCAAGGCAGGCAAGATCGACAAGATCAGCGGAACCAATTTCGATAGCCGGCATGTGTCGGACTTGTTCGCAGCCGGCATTCCGATCACCACGATGCAGGTTCAGTACTCTTTGCTCGACGCACGGCCGCGCAAGCAGATGGCGACGCTGGCCGCCACACACGGCATGTCGCTTCTGTGCTACGGCACGGTGGCCGGCGGCTTCCTGGGCGACCGCTGGCTCGGCAAAAGCGAACCCAAGGATTTCGAGAACCGCTCGCTCACCAAATACAAGCTCATCATCGACGATACCGGCGGCTGGGCTCGGTTCCAGTCCCTGCTCACGACCCTGCGACGCGTCGCGGATCGACATGGCGTCGACATCGCCACGATTGCGAGCGCCTTCACCCTGTCCCAGCCCGCCGTGGCCGCGGTCATCGTCGGTGCTCGCAACTGCGATCATCTGACCTCGAATTTGGCGATTTCATCCACGACATTGACCAAGCAGGATCAGGAGGAAATTGCCGGGGTTACCGCCGGTGCAAGAGAGCTTGAGGGCGACGTGTACAGCCTCGAACGCGATCGTTCGAGCAAGCACGGAGCCATCATGAAATACAATCTGAACAAGGGTGAAGCCTGAGAACGAATGCGTGCATTCAAAGGATGATGGCTGCATAGCGCAGCCGAAAAGGGGAGAGAGACATGAAGAAATTGCTTTTTGTGACGACCGTGCTGTCAGCGCTCGGTCTGGCTCCGGCGATGGCCGAGAACTGTGACATAACCATAGGCCTGGTCATGGAATTGACCGGTCCTGCCGGAGCCTATGGCCAGGCGGGCGCCAAGTCCGTGGAGATGGCGTTTAGAGATTTCAACGAGGCTGGTGGTATTGACGGTTGCAAACTGGTGACCGACACCCGTGACAGCCAAAGCCAGGGCAATGTCGCCGTGGATCAGGCCAATCAGCTCGTCAATATCAAGAAGGTGCCGGTTATCATCGGCGGCATCATCTCGTCGATCTCACTGCCGATCCTGACATCGGTCACCGGTCCGGCCAATGTTGTCCAGATCTCGCCGGCCTCGTCTTCTCCTTCCCTCACGCAACTGGGCATGGACGGCAAGACCAACGGCGTCTTCTTCCGTACGATCACCTCCGACGCCTTGCAGGGAACGGCCGCCGCGAAATATGCGATGGACCAGGGTCTCAAGAAGCTCGCGATCATTCACGTCAACAATGATTTCGGCGTGAACATGGTGAAAGAATTCACCATCGCCTATCAGAAGCTTGGCGGTACAATCACCTCGACGGTTCCTTACAACGAGAAGCAGCCGAGCTATTCGGCTGAAGTCACCGCCGCAATGACGGGTGATCCCGAGGCGCTCTACCTGGTCAGCTATCCTGTCGATGGATCAACCATCGCCCGCGCGTGGATTTCAGCCGGTGCGCCGGCCAAGTTCCTGCTCAATGACGGCATGAACTCGGACGATTTCATCAAGGCGGTCGGCGCGCAATATCTGAACGACGCCTATGGAACTTCGTCCGGCACCGCCCAGACCGCCTCGTCCGATTATTTCTACAAGGAATACGAGGCCTTCTCCGGAGGCATCAAGCCGGATGCGCCCGCAGCCGACCGGTCTTATGACGCCGGCGCGATTGTCGCGCTGGCGATCGCGAAGGCAGGCAAGCCGGAATCAGCGGCTATCAAGGCGGCGATCCCGCAGGTGGTGGCTCATGACGGCGAACCGATCTACGCCGGCAAGGAGCAGTTCGCCAAGGCGCTGGCGCTGATCAAGGAAGGCAAGCCAATCAAGTATGAAGGCGTCATCGGCCCTGTCAGCTTCGACCAGTACGGCGATATTACCGGCCCGTTCCGCCTATGGCGGATCAAGGACGGCGTCGTGGAAACGGTCGGCCAGATGTCGGCTGAGGATGTCGAGAAGGTGAGGGCTGAAATCGCCAAATAGTCGAACTCGCATCGAGGGCGCATCAATCCTGGTGGTTGGTGCGTCCGACGGCTCGACGCGAGTGAGCGGTTAGCCACACCGCCATATGATTTCTGCTACCTGATCGGTGTGAAGTCTGGCCCCAGCAGGGTAGGGATTTCAATGCGCGTCGCCTGGTCGTGTCCGTCGACCACAAGCCGAAACAATTCATCGAGCATCCGGGGAACGTCCTGCCGCAGCATGACGATATTCTCGTTGAGAGCCTCGGCCAGCGGATCCCAGTCGAAGCAGCCGATGTGCGGCAGACGGTCACCGTGGAGACCGCGCGCCTTCAGCCAGCGGATGACGCCCTCCAGGGTAATCGTGGAACTGACGAAAAACGCCGCCGGCATTCTTTCGTGGCGGGCGGCATAGTCGCGCAACGTATTTTCCGCCTTGTCGGGAGAATAGCCGCCGGCAAGAATCCATTCTTCCCTGACCGCGACCCCGAACTCTGCATGGGCCTCACGGAAGCCCTGGATGCGTTCGGCTGTGTTGTGGTCGCTCAGGCGTCCGCCGATGTAGAGGAGCGATTCGCCGGGAGCCCTTTCGGCCTGGGATGCTTGGAGTATGCGCCGCGCCAGCGCGCGGGCACCGCCCCTGTTGTCGGAGATAACCGAAGGCGCCAGCCGTCCGGGCAGGTCCAGATTGAGGGAGCGGACGCCGGAATTGGCGCATAATTCCGTGATGCGGTCCGGATCGGTGGCTCCGGTGGCGATCAGGCAGCTCACTTGGTGCGAAATCATTTCCTTCGCCGCCTGGATTTCGAGATCGGCCTCGCGTCGCGTACAGGTGATGATCGGGAACAGTCCCCGGTCGCGCGCCATCGTTTCGAAGCGTTCGACGATCGAGCCGAAATACCGATTGTCGTATTTGGGCACGATCATGCCGATCAGGTTTGACTTCTCGCGGCGCAGGCCGCTTGCCTGCGTGTTCGGCGCATAGCCCGTCTCGCCTGCGATACGCTCGATCTTTTCCGCCAGCGCAGCACTGATGCGCCGCTTCTTCCATGTGCCGTTCAGCACGGAACTGACGGCCGTCGGCGAGGCGCCGGCCAACGACGCCAGGTCGTAGATTGTTGTACGTTTGCGGGAGACTGGAGAACGGTCGCTCAATCGATTTCCTTTGATCTAGGTGCCAGCTTGACATCCTTCAAGGGCTATAGCAAGTTAGCTCCATCGGTTGAGCTTGCCGCTTAATCGATGGAGCAAGGTTAAGTTGCGCCGCTCCGACTTCTGGGAGGAAGTGTTCGCTGGTCTGTGGCCATGTGTGGCGACAGGGTGCCTGGGGCGTTTCTCACAGGATGTCGGCATTGAGGCGAACCCGTCCCGATGGAGGAGACATTCAATGAAATACCTAATCATTTCTGCCGCAGTCGGCGCGATGAGCGTCCTGATGAGTAGCACGGCGATGGCCCAGACCAAGGGGACCGTCGCTTTTCTGATGCCGGACCAGGGATCGACCCGTTACGAGGAACATGATTACCCCGGATTCAAGGCCGAGATGAGCAAGCTGTGCCCGGATTGCACAGTTATCTATCAGAACGCCAATGCCGACATGTCGCTGCAGCAGCAGCAGTTCAACTCGGTTATTACACAGGGCGCCAAGGTCATCGTACTCGATCCCGTCGACTCTTCCGCGGCGGCCGCCTTGGTTTCGCTGGCGAATTCGCAGGACGTCAAGATAATCGCCTATGACAGGCCCATTCCGGACGTTCCGGCCAACTTCTATGTTTCCTTCGACAATGAAGGCATCGGTTATGCCATCTCCAAGTCGCTCGTCGACCACTTGAAGGCCTCGGGCGTGCCGGAGGGGTCGGGCGTGCTTGAGATCAACGGATCGCCTACCGACGCGGCGGCCGGCCTGATCCGCGACGGCATCCATCGCGGCCTCAAGGATTCCGGCTACAAGACGCTCGCGGAATTCGATACGCCGGACTGGAAGCCGAGCGAGGCTCAGCAGTGGGCCGCCGGCCAGATCACCCGTTTTGGCGCGGACATCAAGGGTGTCGTCGCCGCCAATGACGGCACCGGCGGCGGCGCTATTGCCGCCTTCAAGGCAGCGGGCGTCAATCCGGTCCCTCCCGTTACCGGCAATGACGCGATCATCGCGGCTCTCCAGCTGATCATCTCGGGCGACCAGTACAACACGATCTCAAAGCCCTCCGAGATCGTTGCGGCAGCCGCCGCGAAAGTTGCCGTGCAGCTTCTGAACGGCGAAACGCCCGAGGCGAAGACCACTCTGTACAATACGCCTTCGGAACTCTTCGTTCCCGCCGTCGTCACCAAGGAAAACATCAAGGCCGAGATATTCGACAAGGGTATCCAGACACCGGAACAGGTCTGCACCGGCGAATACGCCGAGGGCTGCAAGGCGCTTGGCATCACGAACTGAACGAACAGGGGGAGGGCGCATAGACGCCTTCCCCCCAGCGTCTTCCGGCCGGTTCATCGACCGGCCGGGTGACGAGCCCAAATCTAACGATTGAAGGCGATAAACATGACCGACGTGACGAACGCAGCCCAGCCGGGCGGCCCGATCCTCAGTCTCAGGGGTATTTCAAAGAACTTTGGCGCGGTTTCCGCGCTCACCGACATCGACCTCGACGTTCACGCTGGCGAAGTCGTGGCGCTGGTCGGCGACAACGGTGCCGGAAAGTCCACCCTCATCAAGATTCTCGCCGGTGTTCACCAGCCCACGTCCGGCTCCGTCGAATTCATGGGACGCCAGGTCTCGCTCGACAGTCCCGCAACGGCGCTGAAGCTCGGCATTGCGACAGTGTTTCAGGATCTGGCGCTTTGTGAAAACCTGGACGTCGTGGCCAATTTGTTTCTCGGCCACGAGTTGAACCCGCTTCGGCTCGATGAAGTGCAGATGGAAGTCCGCGCCTGGACCCTGCTCAGGGAACTTGCCGCGCGCATTCCTTCCGTGCGCGAGCCGGTGGCGTCGCTGTCGGGCGGGCAGCGCCAGACCGTCGCTATCGCGCGCTCGCTGCTCATGGACCCGAAGATCATCATGCTGGATGAGCCAACCGCGGCGCTTGGCGTTGCGCAGACGGCGGAGGTGCTCAACCTCATCGAACGGGTGCGCGAGCGCGGTCTCGGCGTCATCGTCATCAGCCACAACATGGAAGATGTGCGCGCCGTCGCCGACCGGATCGTCGTCTTGCGCCTCGGGCGCAACAACGGCGTCTTTACGCCGGAAACGAGCAATCAGGATCTTGTCGCGTCGATTACCGGCGCGACCGAAAACGCCGTTTCGCGCCGAACCGAGCGCAAAGCGACCGGTTTTGGGGCTACGGAAATCGGGGGAGCATCCACATGAAGCCGGAAAGCACAACCGCGCTCGACCGCTCTGACGAGCGGCTGCGCGACGACAACAGCATCAGCGGCGCGCTCCGCTCCTTTCTGGACCGGGTGCGCTCGGGCGACCTCGGCATGTTGCCGGTCGTGGCCGGCCTCATCTTGATCTCCGTGGTCTTTTCGATCTTGAACCCGCTGTTCCTGGCCCCGAACAATCTGGTGAACCTGCTTTTCGATTGCGCGACGGTGGGCGTTATTTCGCTCGGCATCGTGTGCGTGCTGATGCTCGGCGAAATCGACCTTTCGGTCGGTTCCATGAGCGGCCTGGCCTCCGCGCTGGTTGGCGTCGTGTGGGTCAATCTGGGCCTGCCGCTGCCCATGGCAATCATGCTGGCGCTTGGCGTGGGCGCGCTCATCGGCGTGCTCTATGCGAGCCTGCTCAACTGGATCGGAATGCCAAGCTTCATCTCGACCCTGGCGGGCCTGCTCGCTCTCGTCGGCCTGCAACTTTACCTGCTCGGCCCAAGCGGCTCGATCAATCTTCCCTACGCCTCATGGATGGTGAAGTTCGGGCAGCTTCTGATCATGCCTGCCTGGTTCTCTCATCTGGCGGCTCTCGTGCCGGGGTTGGTCCTGTTGGTGGCGGGCCTGAACGTCGCAGGCCGCCGCAAGGCGGTAGGGCTGACGGCTCAACCCCTGACCCTGCTGCTTATCAAGGCGGGAGCGCTGACCGGTGCGCTTGAGCTTGCCGTGTGGTATCTCAATCGGGGCCGCGGCGTGCCGTGGATGTTCGGCCTCTTTGTCCTGCTGGTCGTGGTGCTGAATTATGCCCTGACCCGCACCAAATGGGGGCGCTCGATGTTCGCCGTCGGCGGCAACCGCGAGGCGGCCCGCCGTTCGGGCATCAACGTCAAGCGCATCTATCTCTCAGCTTTCGCCTTGTGCTCCACCCTGGCCGCCCTGGGCGGGATGCTGTCGGCGGCGCGCCTGGCGTCGTCGAGCCAGCAGGCCGGCACCGGTGACGTCAATTTGAACGCGATCGCGGCGGCCGTCATCGGCGGCACCAGCCTGTTTGGCGGACGCGGCAGCGCCTATTCGGCGTTGCTGGGGATCATTGTCATCCAGGCCATTTCCAACGGGCTGACGCTTCTCAATCTTTCGTCGAGCCTTCGCTACATGATCACCGGGGGCGTTCTGGCGATAGCGGTGATCGTCGACTCCCTGGCCCGCCGGTCGCGTGCGACGCATGGCCGAGGCTGACCGAGAAATGACGGAGAATAAAATGAACGAATCGATGAAGGGCAAGGTCGTCGCCATTACCGGAGCCGCTTCCGGCATCGGCCTGGCCTGTGCCCGGACCCTGGTTTGCGCCGGCGCGAAAGTCGTGATGATCGACCGCGCCGAAGACCGTCTGCGGTTCCTTTGCAAGGAGATCGGACCCGACGCGCTGCCGCTGGTGGTGGACCTTCTCGACGGTCCGCAGGTTTCGGGCATCCTGCCGCGCATTCTCGAAGCGGCCGGTCGCCTCGATGTCTTCTACGCCAATGCCGGCGCCTATATCGGCGGAGCCGTCGCGGAAGGCGACCCCGACGCCTGGGACAGGATGTTGAACCTGAACATCAATGCCGCCTTCCGTTCCGTTCATGCGGTGCTGCCGCACATGATCGCGCAGCGCTCCGGCGACATTCTTTTCACGTCGTCGGTGGCCGGCGTCATTCCCGTCGTCTGGGAGCCGATCTATACGGCTTCCAAGCATGCGGTTCAGGCCTTCGTGCATGCAACCCGACGCCAGGTCGCGCCGCATGGGGTGCGAGTGGGCGCGGTACTTCCCGGCCCGGTGGTGACGGCCCTGCTGGACGATTGGCCCAAGGCCAAGATGGAGGAAGCGCTTGCGAACGGAAGCCTGATGCAGCCGCAGGAGGTCGCCGAGGCAGTATTGTTCATGCTTACGCGCCAGCGCAACGTGACCATCCGCGATCTGGTGATCCTTCCGAGCAGTCTCGACCTGTGACCAAGCAAGGCTGGTGGAAATGACATCGCCGGACGATCGCCTCATCCTTGGTGTGGATGTCGGAACGGGGAGCGCGCGCGCGGGTCTCTTCGATCTCGCCGGCAACATGCTGGCGTCAGCCAAGGCCGACATCACAACCTGGCGCGAACCCGCGCCGATGGTGGAGCAATCCTCGACGCAGATATGGTCGGCGGTTTGCGGCACAGTGCGCGAAGTCATAGCCAAGGCCGCTGTCGAGCCTGCCCGGATCGCCGGAATAGGCTTCGACGCGACCTGCTCGCTGGTCGTGCTGGGGCAGGGGGGAGCGCCGCTACCTGTCGGCCCCTCAGAGGTTTCGGCGCGCGACATCGTCGTGTGGATGGATCACCGCGCCACCGATCAGGCAAGCCGCATCAATGCCTTGAACCATGATGTTCTCAACTATGTCGGCGGCCGCATTTCGCCCGAGATGCAAACGCCGAAATTGCTGTGGCTGAAGGAGAACCGGCCGGAAATCTTTGCCGCAGCGTGGCAATTCTTCGACTTGGCCGACTTTCTCACCTGGAAAGCCACCGGCGACCTGGCGCGTTCGACCTGTACGGTCACCTGCAAATGGACCTATCTGGCGCATGAACGCCGCTGGGACCCGAGCTATTTCGAGCAGATCGGGCTGGGCGAGCTGGCTGCCGAAAATTTCCGACGCATCGGCGACAGGGTGGTCGAACCGGGCACGGCGCTCGGATCGGGGCTTACGGCCGCGGCGGCCGCCGAACTGGGCCTTGCCGAGGGCACGCCGGTTTCGGCCGGGATGATCGACGCGCATGCCGGCGGCATCGGCACCGTGGGGGTGGAGGGCAACCCGGCCACCCACATGGCCTATGTCTTCGGCACGTCCTCCTGCACGATGACCTCCACCCAGGCCCCGGTCTTTGTTCCCGGCGTATGGGGGCCGTATTTTTCGGCCATGGTCCCCGGCATGTGGCTCAACGAGGGCGGGCAATCCGCGGCCGGCGCGGCGATCGACCAGCTGATCGCCAGCCACCCGGCCAGCCACGAAGCCCGCGAACAGGCCGAGCGGCGCGGCATCTCGGTTCCCGACCTGCTGACGGAACTTTTGACCCGGCGACATTCCGTCTCCGAGACCATTTTCGAAATCAAGGGTCTGCACGTCGTGCCGGAGTTTCTCGGCAATCGCGCCCCGCATGCCGACCCCGATGCACGCGCCGTGATCGTCGGGCTCGACATGGCAAGGGATCTGGAAAGCCTGGCGAGGCTTTATCTCGCCGGCGTCAGCGGCATCGGATACGGACTGCGCCAGATCATAGTAGCCCAGGCGAAAGCCGGCGCGCCGATCGAAAAAATCGTCATCTCCGGGGGCGCGGGCCAATCGCCGCTGATCCGGCAAGTGCTGGCGGATTCGACGGGCGTTCCCGTTCTGGCGACAAGCGCGACGGAGCCCGTCCTGCTGGGCGCTGCGACGCTGGGCGCGGTGGCCGCAAACCTGTTTGCCGACATTGGCGACGCGATGGCTGCCTTGAGTCACGCAGGCGAGGCCTGTGAACCCGCCGGCGGCGAGATCGCCGCCATCCACGCCAGCCGCTACGACGCCTTTCAGCAACTGCAGTCGCTGGCACGCGAGATACGCTGACTTCAACGGTCCCATGGAGAAGCACACGATGAAAAACCGTCTCGGCTTGCATGCCAATGTCTGGGTCGCCGGCTGGAGCGAGGATGAAGCGAGCCGCGCCATCGACAAGACCGCGGAATTCGGCTTCGACCTGATCGAAATCTCGGCGATGGACCTTCTGGCCATCAACGTCGACCACACCCAAAAGAAGCTGGAGCAGGCCGGTATAGGCGTGACGATGTCGCTGGGCCTGGATGCCCAGAAGGATATTTCCTCGACCGATGCCGCGCGGGTCAAGGCCGGCGAACAGCATCTGACCGATGTCGTCGCCATCGCCCGAGACCTCGGCGCCACGCATGTCAGCGGCATCCTCTATTCGGCGTTCCAGAAATACGCGGAACCGGCAACCGCAAAGGGGGTTGCCTCCTCGATCGAGGTGATGGCGCGCGTGGCCGAGAAGGCCGCCGCCAGCGGCATCACGTTGGGGATGGAAGTGGTCAACCGCTACGAAAGCAATATCCTCAACACCGCAGCCCAGGGGGTGGAATACTGTCGCCGCGTCGGCGCCGCGAACGTCAAGGTTCACCTCGACGTCTATCACATGCATATCGAGGAAGCCGATGCTGTCGCGGCGATCCATGCGACCGGTGACTATCTGGGCTACTTCCATACCGGTGAAAGCCATCGCGGCTATATGGGAACAGGGTCGATCGACCTGAAATCCATTTTCCGGGCGCTTGCGCGTGTCGGCTATGAAGGCCCTATCACCTATGAATCGTTCTCGTCGCGGGTCGTGGGCCAACCCCTTACCGGGATACTGGGTATCTGGCGCGAGACATGGGAGGATGGCGATGACCTCGTCCGGCACGCCAAGATGTACACGCAGGCGCAGATGATCGCCGCCGCGAATGCGGTATCGCGGGTCGCGTCTCTGCCGGGATGAAGCAGGTCGTGTCTGGACTTGTCACGCTTTAGGGGAGGGGCAATCATTGCACTGTTTTTAGTTACGGCTCCACCAAGGCGGCAATACCGGGACGGATTTCGCTCCGCCCATCGTTTCTTCGGCATCCTGCATGTCCGCCAGGCGACCGTTGCGACCAAATAAAAAGGAAAACGTTATGTGCGGTCTGGTCTGTTTGTGGAATGTGGGAGACGAGGACATGGCCGCGGGCATGATCGCCAAGATCGCTCATCGCGGCCCCGATGCGACGCAAGTCACCAGTCTTGAAGGTGCGCCGGTCATCATGGCCCATTGTCGGCTATCCATAATCGGACCCCAGGACGGTGCGCAGCCGATCCTTCAGGGCACGGACATGCTGATCGCCAATGGCGAGATCTACAATCATGCCGACCTTCGCGCCGTCCTTGGGGAGGATCTTTTCCAGACTGCCAGTGACAGTGAAACCATCCTGCATCTGTTCCGTACCAAGAACTCCCGCTGGATTGACCGGCTGGATGGGATGTTCGCCTTCGTGCTGGCCACACCCGATCGCATTGTCGCCGCCCGCGATCCTCTCGGTATTAAGCCACTCTACATGGCGCGCATTGGCGACGGGCTCGCATTCGCCTCTGAGCTGAAGGCCTTCGATGGACTGGGCCTGAGTGCGATCGAGGCGGTTCCGCCCGGTACGCTTTATGACAGCCGCGACGGTTGGCGCCAGTGGTATCGCTTGCCGCAAGGCGCGGCACAGGCAGAACCCGGCCTTGATGTCGACGCCACTGCGCGTGAACTGCGTCTGGTGATCGAGGCTGCGGTCGCCAAATGGATGGTTGCCGACGTCGAAGTAGGCTCGTTCCTGTCGGGGGGCCTTGACAGCTCGATCATGGCGGCGATTGCACAGCGCCAGCTTCAACAGGCCGGTAAGGCGCCTTTGAAGACTTTTGCCGTCGGCACCGCCGGCTCCCCTGATCTGATCGCAGCCAAAGCGGTCGCCGCTCATATCGGTTCGGACCATAGCGAGTATATTTTTACCGCCGATGATGTGGTGAAAAACCTGCCCCACGTCATTTACCATCTCGAAAGCGCAGATATCGATCTGGTGCGCAGCGCCATTCCAACCTTGTTCGCAGCCAGACTTGCACGACGCCAGATCAAGGCCGTGCTGACAGGGGAGGGTGCCGATGAGCTTTTCGCGGGCTATACCTATCAACATGCCTATGTCGATGATCCTCGGGCACTAGCCGACGAACTGACGCGCAGTCTTGGAGCTATGCACAACATCAACCTGCAACGTGTCGACCGGATTTCGATGGCGGAATCGCTGGAAGCGCGAACGCCATTCCTGGACCGGGACCTTATCGATTTTGCGCAATCGATCCCGGCAGCGCTGAAGTTGCGCCGAACCGATCCCGATATGACCGAATCTACCGGACCTACCACCGAGAAATGGTTGCTTCGAAAAGCCTGTGCGGACCTGCTGCCCGAGAGCCTGGTTTGGCGCAAAAAGGCGCAATTCGATGAAGGCTCGGGGACCGTGGCGGCATTGCAGGAGGCGTTGCAAACGCTCACCGGCAAGACCGGCGAAATTGATCGTGTGCAGGAAGGGGCGCTTTTCGAGAAGATCCTGCGAGAGCGCTTCATCGATTCCGACCTCATCCTCGCCAATGCCGGACGCTGGGTCGCTGATCGCGTGGCAGCGTAGCGTAGCAATTTAAGGTTAACCCACAGTTCAGACGACATTCACCCTATGCCCCGGAACCTCTCGTTTCGGGGCATAGGCAGTCGGACCCCTGTCTGTCTGGTTGTTACTCACCATAGATGAGAAGCATGTATTGCGCATTCGAAACCAGGCCGAAGCAAAGTCTCTGATCCGATCACGTCATTTTGGACACGCCAGGCTTTAGTTTTTGGGCAAGTTAGGCGGTCACGCCAGCTCCCAGTATTTTCAGCCGATCGACCGTGGCGAGCTTTCCAGCTTCTTCGGCAAGGAGGTTTCGCGCGACCTGATCGACACGCTGCGTGACCTGCCCGACTTCGAGGCGCTCGAATATGCCGGATTGTTGTCGAAAGAAACCTTGCTCAAGGGCGATATCCCGGACGGGTTGATGGGTAGGAGGCAGATGACGAAGATGAACGCCCTGATGTCGATGTCGTCCTCGACGAAGCCGCCAATACGCGCCATTACAATCTCCGCTGTCCTAGGCGGTGCAGACCCGCTCGAAATCCGCTCGGGGCCAGTCATCCCGCCCGTCGAGCGCGTCAAGCCGCTTTCGTCCGCGCAGTGGGAAGCGGTGGTTGACGAATGGGCAACAAGTTGGCCCGGTTCGGGGCTCGTTGAACGCGCCGGCGGGGCCCGCGACAAGCACAACAGCAAGATTCGATGTGCAAGGGCAAGATGCTGGAAAACGCGGGTCTGGGAATATGATTACAGTCTGGTGTCCGGCATCATACCTGTGCGCCCAGCTTAACGAGCAGGCATCTGTCTTATTCGAGCCGCGACTTGGAAGAGAGGCCTCAGATGTTAGAAGCACCCAACAATGATCGCCGCCTGTTTAACGACGCCGCAGTTTCCCGCGCCATCGACGAACAATGCGACGTAGCTGATTTTGCCCCGGGCCGAGCGGACCGGACCTCCTCGAAATCGTCGGCGCGCGCGCGACCTGATGTCATTTGGTCCATTTCGCTTGAGTGCAACGGAGCGACTCCTGACGCGGGATGGCGCCCGGATTGATCTGGGTGCAAGGGCACTAGACATACTGATCTGTCTGTTGTCTCGTCCTAACGACGTCTTCAGCAAGCAAGAACTCCTTGCTCGGGTATGGCCAGATGTTGTCGTGGAAGAAGGAAGTTTGCGCTTCCAAATAGCCCGTTTGCGTAAGACGCTCGGTGATGGGGTCGACGGCGCGAGTTGTCCGTCGTCAGATCATTTGGCTCAGATTGGATCGCAGATTAGCGAAGTGTCGGCCTCATCTTGGGGTTGATGTTA
>NZ_JBTMXB010000043.1:0-30004 GCF_054489405.1 Mesorhizobium sp. A623 | reverse complement strand
ATCCCGATCGTGCGCGCGCCCGACAATGACGACGAGTTGATCAAGCTGTCGAACTCCACCGCCTTCGGCCTGTCGTCCGGCGTCTGCACCAACGACTACCGCCGCATGCAGAAATACATTGCCGGCCTGAAAGTCGGCACGGTCAACATCTGGGAAGTCCCCGGCTACCGCATCGAAATGTCCCCTTTCGGCGGCATCAAGGACTCAGGCAACGGCTACAAGGAAGGCGTCATCGAGGCCATGAAATCCTTCACCAACGTCAAGACCTTCTCGTTGCCGTGGACCAACTAGGCCTTCTCCAGGCGTGGTCCTGACCGAAGGGAGCTTCCGCGCTCCCTTCTCTATGTTCTGCCGCAGCCATGCGGACAATTGCCTTGGGAGAACAGTCATGTCGCGAAGCCAACCGGTTCTGGTCCACACCGAGGGTGAATCCAACAAATCGGCGGCGCGCGGCGTCTGGTCAGCGAAGCAGGACGATCCGGCGACGCGCCGCCTGCTGGCCCGCGACTCTGACGCCTTCCTGCACCAGAGCCTGTCGTCGCCTTGCGTCTCGGCTATCGCCAAGGCGGAAGGTATCTGGATCGAGGACACGATGGGCCGCCGCTACATGGATTTCCATGGCAACAGCGTCCATCACATCGGCTACGGCCATCCGCACCTGAAGGAGGCGATCAAGAAGCAGCTTGACGATCTGCCCTTCGCACCGCGCCGCTTCACCTGCGAGCCGGCGGTGGAACTGGCCGAGACGCTCGGAAAGCTTGCGCCCGGTACACTCGACAAAGTGCTGTTCACCACCGGCGGCTCCGACGCCATCGAGGTGGCGCTGAAGGTGGCGCGCGCTGCGACCGGCCGGTTCAAGACCCTGTCCTTCTGGGACGCTTTTCACGGCGCTGGCTTTGGCGCCGCAAGCGTCGGCGGCGAGGCGACGTTCCGCTCCGGCATCGCCGGCCCACTGATGACCGGCACCGAGCATGTCGCGCCCTGGGCCAGCCACAACTGTCCCTATGGCACCAATTCGCTGGAGGATTCGGCCCGCGCCTGCGCCAACATGATTTCCTATGTGCTGGCCCGCGAGGGCGATTTCGCCGCCTTCGTCGCCGAGCCGATGCGGGCGACGCCGCTGGTGCCCGCGCCCGGCTTCTGGAAGGCGGTGCGCGAGGCCTGCGACCGCCACGGCACGCTGCTGATCTTCGACGAAATCCCGACCGGCCTTGGCAAGACCGGCAAATTTTTCTCGTCGGAACATGACGGTGTGACGCCGGACATTATCGTGCTGGGCAAGGCGCTCGGCGGTGGCATCTTGCCGATCGCCGCCGTCATCGCGCGCCACGACCTCGACGTCGCCGGCGACTATGCCATCGGCCACTACACCCATGAAAAAAACCCGGTGACGACGCGAGCGGCGCTCACCACCATCGCCATCATTCGCGACGAAGGGCTGGTCGAGCGTTCGGCTGAACTCGGCGATTATGCCATGGGCCGGATGCGCGACCTGATGGCGCGCTCGCCCTTCGTCGGCGACGTGCGCGGCCGGGGCCTGATGTTCGGCGTCGAATTGGTCGAGGACAAAGAGACGCTCAAGCCAAACAATGCGCTTGCCGAAAAGGTCTATTACCGCTGCCTGGACGAAGGGCTGAGCTTCAAGATCAGTGGCGGCAACGTGCTGACGCTGTCGCCGCCGCTGGTGATAGCGCGCGAAGATCTCGACCGCGCGCTCGACATTGTCGAAGCCGCCGTTCTGGCGGGCTGACGACATGGCAATGAAAGCCGTACGCACCGACCGGGAACTGGAATGCCTCGGCATCGACGCCGGCCTGAGGGCGCGGGGCATCGAACTGGTGACGCTGCCGGATGGTATCCCCGAAGCAGAACTGATGCGCGAGGTCGCCGACGCCGACCTTTTGCTGATGTGCTACACGCCGATCACCGCGCGGGTGATCGAAGCCGCCCCGAAGCTGAAAGGCATCGTCAAATACGGTGTCGGTGTCGACGCCATCGACATTCCGGCGGCGATACGGCGCGGCATCCCGGTCGTCAACGTGCCGGAATATGCCGAGGAAACCGTGGCGGAAGGCGCATTCGCGTTGATGATCGCGCTGGCCAAGCGCCTGCCCGCCATCAGCGCCGCCGTACAGCACGACGGCTGGGTATGGCCGGAGCAACGCTGGCTTGGCCGCGATATTTCGGGCGCGACGGTCGGCCTCGTCGGCTGCGGCAAGATCGGCCGCTCGATGGCGCGCATGGCGGGCCTTGGCTTTCGCGCAAAAGTGCTCGGCTACGATCCCAATGCCGACCCGGCCGCGCTCGCGGCGCTCGGCATCGAGAAGGTCGATGATCTCAAGACGATGCTTTCCGCCTGCGATTTTATTTCGATCCACTGCGTGCTGAACGACAAGACGCGCGGGCTGATCGGGCGCGCCGAGCTTGCCTGCCTGAAGCGGGACGCCATCCTCATCAACGTCTCACGCGGCGCGCTGATCGACGAGGCAGCCCTGGTCGAGGCGGTGCTTGCCGGACGCATCGGCGGCGTCGGCCTCGACGTCTATTCGCAGGAACCGCTGGCGACTGAGGGCCACATGCTAAGCCCCTTGTTCGGGCGAAACGATGTGATCCTGTTTCCGCACCTCACCTTCTTCACGGCCGAGGCGATGCAGCGCCTGGAAGAGGATGCGCTGGCGCGCTGCTTCGAAATCCTCGACGGCCGCCCGGTGACGGTGCGTTCGCGCGATCCGCGCCTGCGGGCGCAGACGGCGGGCGTCGCGTTCGGCTGACAGGGTCCTGTCACAAATCCGCTAATGCATGTCGCCCGAAAGTGGGAACCGGTTTCGGGACAACGACATGCATCGAAACAGACTATCACCGGCATGTCATCCAGCGATGCGATGCGGCGCGACCGATCGTGCGGCCTTGTTTTGCCTAGAACCACAGGCCGAGCCGGCCCCACTTCGGTGTCTGAAGACACATAAGCCTAGCTTTGCCATTCATAAATTAAATAGATTTTACTTATCCTAGCGGCCACAACACTATCCTCGGGCAGATGACTTGGCCGCATCAGAACGGACCGCCAAGGAAGCAACGTCATCAGGACACTTGAGTGCCTCAAGCAAAGGGAGATACCATGAAAACGAGATTTACGCTGGCTGCGGCCGCAAGCCTGCTGCTCGCAGCGACCGCCATGCCGGCTTTTGCCGATGGCGTCGTAACCATTTACAGCGCCGACGGCCTTCACGACGGCGATCCAAGCTGGCTTGGCAGCCAGTTCGACGCCTTCACGGCCGCGACCGGCATCAAGGTGCAGTTCGTCGAAGCCGGTTCCAGCGGCGTCGCCGACCGCATCGCCAAGGAAAAGTCGAACACGCAGGCCGACGTGCTGGTGACCTTGCCGCCCTTCATGCAGAAGGCGGCAGCCGATGGTTCGCTTCAGGCCTACACACCGGCCGGCGCGGATCAGATCGACGCCGGCAGCAAGGACGCCGGCGGCATGTTTTATGCGCTGGTCAACAACTACCCGAATTTCATCTACAACGCCGAGGTGCTGAAGGAAGCGCCGAAAAACTACGACGATCTGCTGGACCCGAAGTTCAAGCAGAAGATCCAGTATTCGACCCCCGGCCAGGCTGGCGACGGCACCGCGCTGATGCTGCAGACGTTTCATGCCTTCGGCAGCAAGGAAGCCGGCCTCGCTTATCTGAAGAAGTTGCAGGTGAACAATCTCGGCCCGTCCGCCTCGACCGGCAAACTGACGGCGCTGGTCAACAAGGGCGAAATCTATGTGGCCAATGGCGATATGCAGATGAACCTGGCGCAGTCCGAGGCCAATCCGAACATCAAGATCTTCATCCCCGAAGGTCCGGACGGCAAGAAGAGCGTCTTCTCGCTTCCCTACTATATCGGGCTGGTGAACGGCGCGCCGCAGGCCGAAAACGGCAAGAAGCTCATCGACTTCCTGCTTTCCGAGGAAGCCCAGAAGCAGGTCAGCCTGGTCGCCAAGGGACTACCGTCGCGCGGGGATATTCATCCCGACGACGAGAACTACAAGAAGTTGCATTCGGTCCTCGAAGGCGTCGAGATCTGGACGCCCGATTGGAACAAGGTGCTTGATAGCTTGAAGGACGACGTAGCCGCCTACAACGAAGCGATCTCGAGCAACTGATGTCCGGGGTAACGATGGTGAGCGAAATGATGCAAGGCGCGGCAGCCACGACCATTCAAGGTTCGACTGCGGCAGGCGCGGCCAGCCGGATCGGTTTCGAGAACGTTTCCGTTTCCTATGGCAATCTCGTCGTCCTTGAATCCCTGACGCTCACCGTCAACCCCGGCGAAATCGTCGCTCTTATCGGCCCTTCTGGGTCCGGCAAGACGACCGCTCTACGGGCGGTCGCCGGTTTCGTGCGCCCGTCCAGCGGGCGCATCACCATCGGCGACCGCGACGTTACCCACCTGCCCCCCTATGACCGCAACATCGGCATGGTGGTGCAGAATTATGCCCTGTTCCCGCATATGCGGGTCGAGGAGAACGTCGCCTTCGGCTTGCGCGCCAAGGGCGTTTCGCAAGACATCATCCGCACCCGCGTGCCGGAATCGCTGGCCATGGTCGGCATGGCCGCCTACACTAAGCGCTACCCGCGCGAGCTTTCCGGCGGCCAGCAGCAGCGCGTCGCCATTGCCCGCGCGCTGGCGATCCGCCCGCAGGTGCTGCTTCTCGACGAGCCGCTGTCGGCGCTCGACGCGCAGATCCGGCGTTCCATGCTCGACGAACTGGCGAAGCTGCACCGCGATCTGCCCAATCTGACCGTTCTCTACGTGACGCACGACCAGACCGAGGCGCTGACCCTGGCCAACCATATCGGCATCATGCGCGACGGCAAGCTGAAGGCGTTCGGCGGCGCGCAATCGCTGTTTCGGCATCCGCCCAACCGTTTCGCCGCCGAATTCCTCGGCCGCGCCAACCTTATTCCCGTGACCGGGCTGGATGGTGTCGGCGACACGCATGCGCGCGTCAAATTCGGTGCGACGGCGCTTGCCGCGCAAAACCATCATCGCCTGCAGAAAGGCAGCGACTGCCTGCTGTGCGTGCGCCCGCATGACTTTAAGCTGCGCAAAGGCGACAACGACACCAATACGCTGACCGGCATCGTGCAAAGCGTCCAGTGGCAGGGCGACGTTCACAACATCACGCTCGAAATTGCCGGCCATGCCGTGCGCATGACCTCGACGCCGATGAGCAATCCCCCGGAACCCGGCGCGCCGCTCACCGTGCATTTCGACCCGGCCGACGTCACGCTGGTGCCGGAGGACGACATCCATGGCTGACGCTGCCGCCGCGCTGACGCCCGCCGCGCCCATGGCCAAGCCGACCGGCCTGTGGGTCGCGCCGCCGCTGCTCATCCTCGCGGTGATCTTTTTCTATCCGCTGACGCTGATCGTGCGGCAGTCGCTGGGCGACGGCGACGTGCTCTCCCTCCAGCACTTCCAGGAGGTGCTTTCGTCGCGACAGTTCCTCAACGGACTGTACTACACCATCATCATCGCGGTAACGGCCACCGCCGGCTGCCTCGTGCTCGGCTTTGTCCTGTCGCTGGTCATTGCCTTCGTTCCCTTTCCCGGCGCCAAGACGGCGGCGCGCCTGATCGACACGATCATCGCCTTCCCGACCTTTCTGGTCACACTCGCCTTTACCTTCATCTACGGGTCGGCCGGCATACTCAACGGCTCGCTCATCCATCTGTTCGGCTTCGAACTGCCGCCCGTGGATTTCCTCTATTCGCGGTGGGGCGTGATCCTGGCGGAAATCACCGTGTTCACGCCCTTCGTCATGCGCCCGCTCCTGGCGACGTTCTCGCAGATCGACCAGGCCCAGATCGAGGTGGCGAGCAGCCTGGGCGCCAGGCCGCTGCGCATCGTGCGCCAGGTCATCCTGCCGGCGTCGCTGCCCGCGCTGGTGGCAGGCGGAAGCCTGTGCCTGCTGCTTACCGTCAACGAATTCGGCATCGTCCTGTTCATCGGGGCCAAGGATGTGATTACGCTGCCGCTGCTCGTCTACAGCAAGGCCATCCAGGAATTCGACTACACGACCGCCTGCGTCATCGCCGTGGTCAACATTGCGCTTTCGCTCGGGCTTTACGGCCTGTACCGCATGGCCATCGGATATTTTGGAGGCGACCGTGCTGGTGTGGTCTAAATCCGGGCGTCTTTTGACCTGGGCCTTCATCGTTCCGCTGTTCCTGGTCATCTACGGCCTGCCGATCGGCGTCATCGCGCTGGCAAGCTTCAGCGCCCAGTGGAACGATTTCCTGCCCAGCCAGTTCACGCTGTCGAACTATACCGAAGCCTTCCGCAACGCTTCCTTCGACAGCCTCAAGGCAAGTTTCCTGACCGGCGTGTTCGCCAGCCTGGCGGCGTTGGTCAGCGGCACATGGGCGGCGCTTGCGCTGCGCAACATGAAGCGCCTGCCGAAGCGCATCCTGGACGTCTGCTTCTTCATACCGAGCGCGGTGCCTTCGGTATCGATCGGCCTCGCCATGCTCATCGCCTTCAGCCAGCCGCCGTTCCTGCTCAACGGCACCACCATGATCGTGATGATCGCGCATTTCGTGCTGATCTCCGCCTTCACCTACGGCAATGTCACCGCGGGCCTGAGCCGCATTCCCACCGATTGCGAGCAGGTCGCCGAAAGTCTTGGCGCGCGGCCCTTCTACCGGTTGCGCCGCGTAACCCTGCCGCTGCTGCTGCCCTATCTGATCGCCGCCTTCAGCCTGAGCTTCGCGCTGTCGATGGGTGAACTCGGCGCCACCGTGATGATCTATCCGCCCGGCTGGATCACGCTGCCGGTCCGCATCTTCACCCTGTCGGATCGTGGCGCGATCTTCGATGCGGCGACGCTCGCCATGATCCTGGGAACGGCGACGCTCATCATGTTGATCGCCCTGTCGCGCATATCGACCAAGGCTTCGGTGCGCTGACCGAGCCGGAGGAATCTCCCACCGACTGATGCCGGCGAAACCTCCGCCGGCATTTTTTTGATCGGATGCCGACCGGCAGAAAAAGCGCGCGCGCCGTGCAAAATTGCGCTATTGCACGCCTCGCCGGATCCGCCACGAAGTGCCCCGCCGGCCAGCACCGTTCCATGGGGCCTGCGACCATGCCACCCGCTCCCGATACACCCGCCGCCGAGCGCTACGCCGCCTTTCGGCACAAGCCTTTCCTGAGCTATTGGGCGGCGCGCTTTCTCGCCAATTTCGCGACGCAGATCGTATCCGTCGCCGTTGGCTGGCAGATGTACGACCTGACCCGCGATCCGTTCGACCTCGGCCTGGTCGGCATCGTCCAGTTCCTGCCCGCTTTGCTGCTGGTGCTGGTCACCGGCGTGATCGCCGACCGCTTCGGCCGCCGCCTGATCATGGCGACCGCCATCGTAGTCGAAGGCGGCTGCGCCGCGGCCCTGCTGGCGATTACCCTGCATGGCGGCATGGGCGTGCTGCCGATCTTCGGCGTGCTCGCTTTGTTCGGCACGGCCCGCGCCTTCTTCGGGCCGGCCTCATCCTCGCTGTTCGCCAATCTCGTCCGGCCCGAGGATTTCGCCAACGCCATCGCCTGGAATTCTTCCGCCTGGCAGATGGCGACCATCACCGGGCCCGTGGCCGGGGGCCTGCTTTACGGACTTTCGCCGGAAATAGCCTACGCTACCGCCGCCATCCTGATGCTGGTCGCGGCCGGCCTGATCTTCACCATCCCAAAACCCGCCCAGCAGAGCGAAACCAGCAAAAATTCCATGCAGACGCTGTTCGCCGGCTTCGGCTATATCTGGAGCGAGAAGGTGGTGCTCGGCGCGATCTCCCTCGACCTGTTCGCGGTGCTGTTGTCCGGCGCGACGGCGCTGCTGCCGGTCTATGCGCGCGACATCCTCGAACTGGGGCCATGGGGCCTCGGGCTGCTGCGTTCGGCGCCGGGCATCGGCGCGGTCGCCGTGGCCGTCTGGCTGGCCGGCCATCCCATTCGCAACAATGCCGGTGTCATCATGCTCTGCTTCGTCGCCCTGTTCGGGACCGTTACCATCGTCTTCGGCCTGTCGACGATCACCTGGCTGTCCATCGCCGCCCTCGTCCTGCTCGGCGCGACCGATATGTTCAGCGTCTATGTGCGCGAGACGCTGATCCAGCTATGGACGCCAGACCGGGTGCGCGGCCGCGTCAACGCCGTCAACCAGGTCTTTGTCGGCGCCTCGAACGAACTGGGCGAATTCCGGGCGGGCACCATGGCCGCACTCATCGGCACAGTTCCGGCCGTTGTGATCGGCGGCGTCGGCGCAGTCGCGGTCGCCGGCATGTGGGCCTATCTATTCCCGGCACTCCGCAAGGTGCGGCATCTCGATGCCCGCCACTAAAACATCGGGCGGAAAGGGACGCCCGCATCTCGCTCAAAATTATCGGGACTGATCCCGTTCATGAAGTTGGATCGGCCTCAATCCAACTTCATCGTGATCCAGCAGCGATGCGCGCCATGCGTTAAAATTCAGGCGGCCTTCTGCTTTGGCGTGATCAGGCCGCGCGCGACCAGCAGTTCGGCGATCTGCACGGAATTGAGGGCAGCGCCCTTGCGCAGATTGTCGGAAACGACCCAGATGTTGAGGCCGTTGTCGAGCGTCGAATCCTCGCGGATGCGCGAGATGTAGGTGGCGTCTTCGCCGGCGCACTCGATCGGCGTGGCGTAGCCGCCATCCTCATGCTTGTCGATGACCAGGCAGCCCGGCGCTTCGCGCAGGATTTCGCGCGCCTCGTCGGCGGTGATCGGCTTCTCGAACTCGATGTTGATGGCTTCCGAATGGCCGATGAACACCGGCACGCGCACGCAGGTGGCGCTGACCTTGATCTTCGGGTCGAGCATCTTCTTGGTTTCGGCCACCATCTTCCACTCTTCCTTGGTGGAACCGTCTTCCATGAAGGAATCGATGTGCGGAATGACGTTGAAGGCGATGCGCTTGGTGAACTTCTTCACCGCGACCGTATCGGCCACGAACACGGCGCGCGTCTGCGTGAACAGTTCGTCCATGCCCTCCTTGCCCGCGCCCGAAACCGACTGATAGGTCGAGACGACGACGCGCTTGATGATGGCTACGTCATGCAGCGGCTTCAGCGCCACCACCATCTGCGCGGTCGAGCAGTTCGGGTTGGCGATGATGTTTTTCTTCCTGAAGCCTTCGATGGCGTCCGGGTTCACTTCCGGCACGATCAGCGGCACGTCCGGATCGGTGCGGAAGGCCGACGAATTATCGATGACGACGCAACCCTGCTTGCCGATCTTCGGCGACCATTCCTTGGAAACATTGCCGCCGGCCGACATGATGCAGATATCGACGTCGGAAAAATCGTAATTGTCGAGCACCTTGGTCTTCAGCGTCCTGTCGCCGAACGACACTTCGGAATTGAGCGAGCGGCGCGAGGCGAGCGGCACGATCTCGCTGATCGGAAAGCCGCGCTCTTCCAGGATGTTGAGCATTTCGCGACCCACATTGCCCGTGGCGCCGACTACCGCAACCTTGAAACCCATTGAAAATCTCCTGTCGCTCTCCGCTTTGCTGCTTGGAGAACCCGCCGGCCAGTGCGGGTCGCCTCCCCCGTGGCAAACCCGGGGAGAGAGCGAGCAGGCCAAGGGAGATCAGACCGTGGTGGCGGTCGTTTTTTTGGCCGTGGTTTTAGTCGAGGACAGGCGCGCGCGACGCCCTGCGCCGGAAGCCGAAGCTCCGTGGCCGGGGAAATCGAATGCAAAAAGCGCCATCAAAAGGCCGCGCATGAAAGAATATCCTGTTCGGAGCCGGCTTTTACGCGCTTTGGCGAAAGAGTCAATCGGGCGCACCCTGTACATTGGACGCCGCCCGAAGTACGACACCGGAAATCGTTTGGCCTGCTGCCTGTCGGCTGCGGCATTGCTTGGCGACGGATGTTCCGTGGTCAGCTTAGCGAAAACCGAATTCCGAAAGACGAAGATGACAAAATACGAAGGTATCGTTCCTGCGCTTGCCCAAGCGCTGGAAAAGCACGGTTACGTGGAGTTGACCTCTGTCCAGAAGGCCGTGCTCAGCTCCGAAATAGGCCAGGCGGACGCGCTGGTCTCGGCGCAGACTGGTTCCGGCAAGACGGTGGCCTTCGGCCTGGCGCTTGCGCCGACGCTGCTTGGCGAAGCCGAGCGCTTTTCGCATGCGGGCGCGCCGCTGGCGCTGGCCATCGCGCCGACGCGCGAACTTGCCCTGCAAGTCGCGAGAGAGCTGGAATGGCTCTACGAATTTACCGGCGCGACCATCGCCACCTGTGTCGGCGGCATGGACATGCGCACCGAGCGGCGCGCGCTGGAACGCGGCGCGCATATCGTCGTCGGCACGCCGGGCCGCCTGCGCGATCACATCACCCGCCATGCGCTCGACATGACAGGCCTGAGGGCGGTTGTGCTGGACGAGGCCGACGAGATGCTCGACCTCGGCTTTCGCGAGGATCTGGAATTCATCCTCGACGCCGCCCCCGCCGATCGCCGCACGCTGATGTTTTCGGCCACCGTGCCGCGCGCCATCGCCACGCTCGCCAAGGGCTATCAGCGCGACGCGGTGCGCATCACCGCCGCCGGCGAGGAAAGGCAGCATCACGACATCGAATATCGGGCGCTTTCCGTCGCGCCGGCCGACCGCGAAAACGCCATCATCAACGTGCTGCGATTCTATGAAGCCAAGAACGCGCTGGTGTTCTGCAACACGCGCGCCGCCGTCAACCACCTCACTGCCCGCTTCAACAACCGCAATTTTTCCGTGGTGGCGCTGTCGGGCGAACTCAGCCAGAACGAACGCAGCCACGCGCTGCAGGCAATGCGCGACGGGCGCGCGCGCGTCTGCATCGCCACGGACGTGGCGGCGCGCGGCATCGACCTGCCCAATCTCGAGCTGGTGATCCACGCCGACCTGCCGACCAACCCCGAAACGCTGCTGCACCGCAGCGGCCGAACCGGGCGCGCCGGGCGCAAGGGCGTCAGCGCGCTGATCATTCCCCATCATGCGCGCCGGCGCACCGAACGTCTGCTGCAGAACGCCGCCATTACGCCCGAATGGGCAAACCCGCCCTCGGCCGACGAGGTCATGCAGCGCGACAATGAGCGCATGCTGGCCGACAGCGCCTTTACCCAGCCGGTAGGGGACGAGGAGCGTGCGTTCGTCGACACCTTGCTGGCAACGCATAATGCCGAGCAGGTCGCGGTCGCGTTCCTGCGGCTTAGCCGCGCCGGCCGCTCGGCACCGGAAGATCTGTCCCCGCCGATGGCGTTCCGGCCCTCGACGGAGCGGGGCGAGCGAGCCGTTGCGTCCTACGACGACAAGCCCAGCCGGCGCGACGATTTTGGCGACAGCGTCTGGTTTTCGCTGTCGGTCGGCCGCCGGCAGAACGCCGAGCCGCGCTGGCTGATTCCGATGCTGTGCCGCACGGCCGGCATCACCAAGCGCGAAATCGGCGCGATCAAGATGCAGCCGGAGGAAAGCTTCGTGCAGATCGCCGCCGGCAGCGCCGACCAGTTCTTTGCCGCGACCGGGCCGGACCACAAGGTGCAGGGAAGCATATCGGTGAAGCGGCTGGATGGCCTTCCCGATCTGACCAGGGCCGGCTACGCCCCGCCCCCGTCGGACCGCAAGCCACATCGCGGCAAGGGCAGTTTCGATAATGCCGCGCCGAAGCGGCCCTTTGAAAAACGCGAAAAGCCGGCATTCGCCGGAGACTCAAAGCCGTGGGCCGCAAAATCGGGCAAGCCGAAATTCGACAAATCCGGCCCGCCGAAGACCAAGAAGCCGAAGAAGAAGCCCGAATAGGGTTACGGTTCTTCCTGCTCCTTCAGGTTCTTGTCCCGGTTCCCCTTCCGGCGTTGAACCAGGACAAGCCCGCCGGCGACGATCAGGGCTGCTCCTGTCACGACCCGGATGCCCGGCAGATCATTGAAGATCAGGAACCCGATGACCACGGCACCGAGTAGCTCCAGATAGGACAGCGGCGCCAGCAGCGAAGCTTCCGCGTGGCGGAAGGCACTGATGGTCATGAAATGGCAGATCGCCGAGACGGCTCCCATGAGAAACAGCAGGCCAACTTCACCCGCTGTCGGAACCGACCAGTTCCAGATCGCCAGCGGCGCCAGGATGGCAGCGCCGAACAGGCACTGGAAGGCGAGCGTGCCGACGGGATCGCTGGCGCGGGTCTGGCGCGTCGCGATCATGTAGAGGGCGAAGAAAGCGCCTGCGGCGACGCCCAGCAGGAGGCCGGCATTGATGCCGCCGGCCGGGCTGACGATGACGATGGCGCCGACGAAGCCGAGAACGAGCGCGGCGATCTTGCGCCGGGTCAGGGCCTCACCGAGCAACAGGACCGACAGGATCGCGGCGATGATCGGGCCTACGAAATAGGCGCTGGTCACGTCGGCCATGGGTGCGACGGACAGGGCGGTGAAAAAGAAGCACATCGACGCCGCCGCGAAGAAAGTGCGCAAGGCATGCGCGGCAAGATTCTCGCGGGGTAGAAACCGGATGCCGCGTTGCGCCAACGCCCACGGCAGCACGAAGAACGAGGCAAAGGCGTAGCGCGCGCAACCTATATAGAGCGGCGAATGGGTTGCGCTCAGCACCTTGGCGATGCCGTCCACGCTGGGGACCAGCACCATCGCTGCCGCCATCAGGCCGATACCGAGCAGGGGAGAGTGTTGCACGCTCACGATCGGCTCGTTTCGGGCGAGAGGCATGGCAATGGCGACCAAGCCCTTGCCGCATTGAATTCCGGCAGAGGCGCGGCCGATGTCATCGGCAGCGACAGGCAAACGCCTCAGGCGAAGAATTTCTCGATGATGGCGTCGCCCATTCGGGTGGTGCCTACCTCGGTCATGCCGGGCGACATGATGTCTCCGGTACGCAGGCCTTCATTCAGCACGGCGGCGATCGCCGCTTCCAGCCGGTCGGCTTCCGCCACCATGTTGAACGAATAGCGCAGGCACATGGCGAACGACGCGACCATGGCGATCGGGTTGGCGATGCCCTGGCCGGCGATGTCGGGTGCCGAGCCGTGCACCGGCTCGTAGAGCGCCTTGCGCTTGCCTGTCAGTGCATCGGGTGCACCGAGCGACGCCGAAGGCAGCATGCCGAGCGAGCCGGTCAGCATGGCGGCGATATCCGACAGCATGTCGCCGAACAGATTGTCGGTGACGATCACGTCGAACTGCTTGGGCCAGCGAACGAGCTGCATCCCGCCGGAATCGGCCAGCATGTGGGTCAGGGCGACGTCCGCATATTTGGCCTTGTGGGTCTGTGTCACCACTTCTTTCCACAGCACGCCCGACTTCATGACGTTGTTCTTTTCCATCGAGCAGACCTTGTTGCCCCGCGTGCGGGCCAGCTCGAAGGCAACGCCCGAAATGCGCTCGATCTCGAACGTATCGTAGACCTGCGTGTCGATGCCGCGCTTCTGGCCGTTGCCGAGATCGATGATCTCTTTCGGCTCGCCGAAATAGACGCCGCCGGTCAGTTCGCGCACGATGAGGATGTCCAGCCCCTCGACCACCTCCTGCTTGAGCGAGGACGAGGCGGCGAGCGCCGGATAGCAGATGGCGGGGCGCAGATTGGCAAACAGCTCAAGGTCCTTGCGCAGCCGCAACAGGCCGGCTTCGGGGCGGACCTCATAGGGCACGCCGTCCCATTTCGGCCCGCCGACCGCGCCGAACAGCACGGCGTCGGCGGCGAGCGCCTTTTCCATGTCGGCATCGGAGATCGCCTGGCCATGCGCATCATAGGCCGAGCCGCCGACCAGGCCCTCGTCGGTCGAAAAATCGCTGCCCAGCTTGTCGTTCATGGCGATGATGAGTTTCTTCACCTCGCCCATTGCTTCGGGGCCGATGCCATCGCCGGGCAGGAGGAAGAGGTTTTTCGAAGCCATGAGAGCCGTCCCCAAAAGAGTTTTCGATTTGCGGCCTTGCTAAACGCCAAGTGGGCGGTGCGCAAGCCGAAACCGGGTCAGCGATGCGACAGGATGTTGACCAGCCGGCCAAACGGATCGCGCACATAGAAGCGGCGCACGGCCCACGGTTCGTCGGCGGGGCCGTATTCGGCGGGGAAACCGGCCTCTGCCATGGCTGCAAGCACCGCATCGACGTCATCGACCTCGATGGAAAGGTCGGGCACCGGCGTGCCGGAGCCGCCCTCCGTGGCAAAGCTTACTTGCACGGTCATTTTCTCTGAAGAGCCGTAGGTGGCGATCCAGCCAAGATCCATCAAAAGCTCAAGACCGAGCACGTCGCCGTAGAAGCTCTTTGCCGCCGGGATATCGGCGGTCGCGACATTGGCGACGATGCGCCGGACCGTCATGTGAGGCCCTGCGCCGTGCGCCGCAACGCCGTCACCTCGATTTCGATCTTCATTTCCGGCTTGATCAGGCCGCACACGACCATGGTCGCGGCCGGGCGGATGTCGCCGAACGCTTCGCCCAGCAGCGGAAAGACTACGTCCGCATAGGCCGCATCGGCGAGGTAGTAATGCGCCCGCACCACGTCGGCCATCTCGAAGCCAGCATCCGACAGGGCTTTTGCGACGGTTGAGAGGCAATTGCGGGTCTGCGCCTCGACCGTTTCCGGCATGGTCATCGCCGCATAGTCGTAGCCGGTGGTGCCGGCGACGAAGCACCAGTCGCCCTGCACCACGGCGCGGGAATAGCCGCCGGTCTTCTCAAAGGGCGATCCGGTCGAGATCAGGTTGCGCATGGGGGCCTCGCTTCTGGAATTTACTGCGGTGGCGCGAAGGCCTTTTTCATGGCGGCGCGCAGATCGGCTGGCCATGTCTTCAGCGCCGGCCAGGCGTCGGCGCCCTTTTCATTCTCTTGCGCAAAGTACAGCTTTTGAGCCCCGGCATCGATGGCCATGAAGCCGTCGCTGCCGCCGCAGGCATGCGGTACGCAGCCGCTGGCATAGATGATGCCGGAGGCGGTCTTTTCGGTGCCGCCGCCGACCAGTAGGGCCGTGGTCACGTCCGTCAAACGGTCGCCGAGCAGCTTTGTCGCCGCGTGGTAGACCGCCTCGTTATGGAAGGCGTCGATGATGTTGGCGTATTTCGACGCGTCGATGTCTTCCCAGCCCGTGCCCGGATCGGGCGTGTAGGTCAGAGTGCCGGCCAACTGGAATCCGTGCGATGGCGACCATATCTTCACCGGCGCGCTGCCGCCCGGCATTAGCCAAGGTACGAAATAGATCTGGTTCTCGTTCACGGCCATGACCGGCGCGCCGCAATCGTCCGCGCCGATGCTGGCGCTTTCGATGCCGCCATCCTGCGGCTTCCAGACCATGACCTTGGCCGGTCCACAAGCGTTGCCGCCGTCGCCGACGTCGAACAGCGCCACGTCCGTGCCATCGACCTTGGCGATCCTGTCGAAATAGACGACGTAGTTATGGGCGAGTTCCTTGCCGTCGAAGGCCAGGGTTTTCTCGCCATAGTCCTCGGTCTGGGTGACGGTAAGCTGGCCGCCGGCAAAGGGGACCGGCGCCTGCTTGTCCTGCGCATGGGCGACCGCGCCGTAAAGTGCGGCGCAGATCAGGGCTGATGCCGAAGCCAGTGAAGAAAACCGCATCCTCGACCTCCCCTGCCGGTCAACCGGGCAAAATTCAGGCCCAGGGGCGGCTTACCACGTTCTTGGCTTCGAAGCTGGCGATGGCCGGAGCCTTCTCCATGGTCAGGCCGATATCATCGAGGCCGTTGAGCAGGCAGTGCCGCTTGAAGTCGTCGAGATCGAATTTCACGACGCCGCCGTCCGGCCCGCGGATTTCCTTGGCCTCGAGGTCGACGGACAGGGTCGCGTTGGAGCCGCGCGAGGCGTCGTCCATCAGCTTGTCCAGATCCTCGTGGCTGACCGTGATCGGCAGGATGCCGTTCTTGAAGCAGTTGTTGTAGAAAATATCGGCGAAGGACGTGGAAATCACGCAGCTTATGCCGAAATCGAGCAGCGCCCATGGCGCGTGCTCGCGGCTTGAACCGCAGCCGAAATTATCGCCGGCGACCAGGATTTGCGCCTTGCGGTAGGCCGGCTTGTTGAGCACGAAATCCGGGTTTTCCGAACCGTCCTCGTTGTAGCGCATCTCGGCGAACAGGCCGGTGCCGAGCCCGGTGCGCTTGATCGTCTTGAGGTAATCCTTGGGGATGATCATGTCCGTGTCGATGTTGATGATCGGCAACGGAGCGGCGACGCCGGTGAGCTTGGTGAATTTATCCATGGCTTTGCCCGTCTTTTCGGTTATGGCGGATTGCTGGTGCCCGGTTTACACAAGGTCGCGGCCAAATAAAAGGCGGCAAGATCGCCTGAACGAGCCTGCCGCCTTTTCCGCCGATCAGTTCACGCCCTCGCCAGCGCCATCACGCCGGTTTCCGTGCCGGTCAGCCGGCGCGAGCGGCCATCAGTGCCGACCACCATCTGCACGCGCCGCCGCTCGGCGGAAAACAGCTGCGAGGTCGCCGCGTTGACCGGCGGATCGAAGGCGATGGTGACGCGCCACAGGTCCGGCTTGATCGTCTCTTCCAGGCCGATGACGCGGCCCTGCGCATCGCGGCCGTTGAAGGTGCCGGCAACCGCCTCGCCGACGCCAAACGGCGCGCCGTTGGCGGTTGGCGCCAGGGACACAGGCTTGGTGTCCTCGACCGGTTGCGCGGCAAGCGTGTTCCAGTCGCGGACGCCGTTCTGGCGGGCCACCAGTTCCAGCGCCTTGGCGTGGCTGATGGCGATGCCGTCTTCGGCAAGCGCCGTCCGCAACCTTTTGGCACTGGCCTTGTAGGCGTTGGGGCCGGGGGTTTTATCCTTGAAAGTCGTGTGACCGATGGTCATGGCTTCGCTCCTTGCGATTTGACGAACGGCTTTTATCGAACGGGTGCCCGCATTGCCGTTTCGGCCGTCGCATCGACAGGAAACGAACTTTTCAAGGGAAGCTTCACCAGATCTTGCGACCGCGGGTGGCAGGGGCTTCCCGCCCTTGACGAGGGCTCAGATAGGGGTGGGCACAGGCAAGGTCAATAGGCAAGCTTCCCGCGAAATCCTCACCCCATCGCTTGTGCTCCGGCACAGGCTTCCGGGATGACGGAACTGGGGGAGCGCTCCGTCCAACACCCCTCGAAAATAAACATATCCACACCCTCCCCGCCTTCCCGCATAATCCCTCGCAGTTTCTCCCATGGGAACACCGGTCGCGACGGTGAACGTGTGGGGAGAAACCGGCGCCTCCGGCGGCAGGAAACGTGCCTGCCACCCGGGGAGGTTTCGTCCAGAGGGTCACCCGCGGGTACTATGGCCCGTGCGTGCTGGAGCGAGCACACAAACCGAAAGGCGCAAATGCCGGACGGTGTAGCGGATCGGACGGAAACGGAAAACGCCGGCGTGACGCGAGGTTCGCGCCATGTATCAAATTATCGAAGGCACGGCCTCGCGTCGCCCTTCCCACCGATTGCTCAATGGCCAGACGCGAAAAGCGGGCGTGGCAAGGGAGGGGCTCGCCGGGATGAAATCAAATCACGTTCAATTCGCGAAAAGCGCGGCCCGCAGCGATGCGCGCATAGCCGAAGGCGGAGCAGTCGACGGTTCGGTAGCCGCCATGGACGATGAATTCGGCCAGCGCCTTGCCCACCGCCGGCGCCTGTTGCAGGCCGTGGCCGGAAAAGCCGTTGGCGAAGATGAAGTTTTCCACCTCCGGGTGCGGGCCGATCACCGCGTTCTGGTCGAGCGCATTATAGTCATAATGGCCGGCCCAGGCGCGCGTCATCTTGATCGCCTCGAAGGCGGGAATGCGGGTGGCCAGCACCGGCCAGATCGTCTCTTCGAACAGGCCCCATTCGGGCTCGAAATCGGCTGGATCGGCGGCGGCTTCGTTTTCCCCGTGCTCGGCGCCGCCGGTCAGATAAACCGATCCTTCCGGGCGGACATAGACGCCGCTCGGATCGACCAGCAGCGGCATGTCGGCATATTTCTCGCGCGCTTCAAATACGAATACGGTGCGCTTGCGCGGCTCGACCGGCAGCGCCAGCTCGGCCATTCCAGCTACTTTGCCGGCGTTGGGGCCGGCGGCGTTGACGACGATGCCGGCATCGAGCCTTTCGCCATTGTCGAGCGTTACCCCGGTAACGCGGTCACCGTCGCGGGAAATGCCGGTGACGGAGGCCGCGATGAAATCGACATTTTTCTGGCGCAGCGCCTTGCGGAACACCCCCAGCATGGCATGCGCGTCGAACCAGCCCTCGCCCGAGCGGCCATAGGCCCCTGCGGAAATGTCTTCGGTGGAAAGCCACGGGAACCGGCTGGCCAGCGTGGCGGCGTCCTCCAGCACGATGTCGGTCCCCTCGGCCAACTGCACGGCGTGGTTGGCCTTGAGGATCGGCAGGCCATCATCGCTGGCCAGGATCAGGTAGCCGCCCTCGCGAAAGCCGATGTCGGCTTCGGGGCCGAATTCGTCCTTCAGCCCGCGGAACAGGCCGAGCGTGAACTGCGACAGGCGGATGTTTTCCGGGATCGAGAATTGCTGGCGGATCGAGGCCATGGAGAGCGTCGTGGCCGAATGGGTAAACTGCGGATCGCGCTCGACCAGCGCGATGGTGCCGGCAAAGCCTTCCTTGCGCAAATAATAGGCAAGCGACGAGCCGACGATCGCCCCGCCGATGATCACGATATCGTAGTGCGCCATGCAGAAATTCCCGGAACCGTTGCATGCTTTCCAATAGCACGCGTGCAGGAAACAGCTTTCGCCACGTTGTCGCAAGTCCTTGCAAGGGCCAGCTTTGCCGGGCAAGAAGACCAGATGAAAGAACCGTCCTACCGCCCGCGCCGCTCGGTGCTCTATGTGCCTGCCGCCAATGACAAGGCGCTGGCCAAGATTGGCTCGCTTGCCTGCGATGTCGTCGTCGTCGATCTGGAGGATTCGGTCGCGCCCGGCGAAAAAGGCGCGGCGCGCGAAAAGCTGAAAGGCATTCTCGCCAAGCAGCGGCGTTGCGAGATGGTGGTGCGCATCAACGCACTGTCCAGCGAATGGGGCATGGACGATCTCCTGGTGGCGGCTAGCTGCGAGCCGGACGGCATTTTGCTGCCGAAGGTCGACACGGCCCGCGATGTGCTGGAAGCCGGTGATGCGCTGGACGATGCCTTTGCGCCGGACGAGGTGAAACTGTGGGCGATGATCGAAACGCCGAAGGCGATGCTCAATATCGGCGCGATCGCCGAACTTGGCCGCGACCCGGCCTCGCGGCTTGATTGTTTCGTGGCCGGAACGAACGATCTGGCCAAGGAAACCGGCGTTTTAGCGACACCCGACCGGCGCTATCTGGTGCCATGGCTGATGCAGATGGTGCTGGCGGCGCGGGCCGGCGGGATCGACCTTCTGGACGGCGTCTTCAACGATTTCCGCGATGTGGACGGCTTTGCCCGCGAATGTGGGGAGGCGGCAAGCATGGGCTTCGATGGCAAGACGCTGATCCATCCGTCGCAGGTCGAGCCGGCCAACGCGGCGTTTTCACCTTCGCAGCAAGCCATTGCCGAAGCACGGGCCATCCACGACGCTTTCGCGCTGGCCGGGAACACGCAAAAAGGCGTGATCGGATTGAACGGGAAAATGGTCGAGCGCCTGCATCTGGCGCAGGCTGAAAAACTGCTGGCAAAGGCGACCGCCATCGGGGCATGATCGCCACACCTCTCATCGCAGGGATAGACCAATGCGCCTCTATCGTTTTCTCACCGCCATCGACGACGCCTCCTTCTGCCACAAGGTGACGGCGGCGTTGAACAAGGGCTGGCACCTCTACGGTTCGCCGACCTACGCCTATGATAAAAAGGAAAAGATCATGCGCTGCGGCCAGGCCGTGGTGAAGGACGTCGACGGCCAGGAATACGAGGCCGGCAAGACCAAGCTCAGCGATTGGTAGGGTTGGGCGACGGGTCGTTTAAACGGCGGCGTTGGGCGGCATGCCGGGGAAAAAATTACGCGGCCTCTTCCTCGAGCTTTTCCATGTCGTCGTCCGACAGGCCGAAATGGTGGCCGATCTCGTGGATGAGCACATGGGTGACGATGTCGCCCAGCGTCTCCTCGTTTTCGGACCAGTAGTCCAGCATTGCCCGGCGGTAGAGCGTGACACGGTTCGGGCCTTCGCCGGTCTGCGGGTTCCAGCGTTCGGCGATGCCGCGCCCCTCGAACAGGCCAAGCAGGTCGAAGGGTGTTTCCAGCGACAGATCGTCCATGATCTCGTCGGTCGGGAATTCGGCGACTTGGATGATGATCTCGCCGGTCAGCTTGCGGAACTCCTCAGGCAGATGCGCATAGACCTCCATGGCCAGGAACTCCATCTCCTCCAGCGAGGGCGAAAGCTCGTCGTGCCAGGTGCGGGTCTTGTAGATGCGGGCCATGCGGTTTCCTTTGTCGCCCGCATATAGGCTTTTGCGCCGGAATCGGCAAATGACGGCGGCTTGATGAACCCGCCCTCAGGCAAGAGGAATAAATTCTTTTGCGACTCCGATTGACTCTCAGAGTAGCCTCTGGAATCTATAAGAACATAACAGGAACAATTTTGCTGGAAGCTGAACCGTCATGGCGAAGGATGCCGCGGCGCGGGAAACTGTTTTTGCCCTGCGTCGCCAGATCGCGAAGATCGAAGGATCGTTGCCGGAGCCCTTGCGGGCGCCCGCCGATGCGGATGACGCGGCGGTCCGGCGCTACGGCGTTGGAGCCGGCAATGCGGCCTTGCCTACCGGCGTCGAGCGGCTCGACGCCGCCCTAGGCGGTGGCCTGCCGAGAGCGGCGCTGATCGAGATTCACGGCACGGAAACGCGCGACGCGGGCGCTGTCGCCGGCTTCATGCTGGCCCTGGTCAGCCTTATCCTCAAGCGGCAGGCAGATCTTGGAGCGCCGGTCCTGTGGATCGGCACGACCGGAATGTTTGGCGAAACCGGCTTTCCCCATGCCAGGGGGCTTCAGGCCATGTTCGGCATCGAGCCCGAAACCCTGCTCTTTTGCGAGGCGAAAAAACTCACTGACGCCTTGTGGATCGCCGAGGAGGCGGCGCGGCTGGCCGCCCCTGCCGCCGTGGTGCTGGAGGTTCACGGCAATCCGCAACGGCTCGACCTGACCGCGACGCGGCGGCTGCATGCAAGGGCGCAACAGACCGGCCGGCCGCTGTTCCTGCTGCGGCATGCGGCCGAGGCCGAGCCGACGGCGGCCCCCATGCGCCTCCTGGTGGCGCCGGCCGCGTCGGCGCTGCGCGAAACGATCGGCGCTCCGCTCGCGGGCTCTATCGGCCGGCCCGCCTTCACCGTCGCCATCGGCAAGAGCCGCACCGCCTTGCCCGGACAATTCATACTGGAGTGGAACCCCGATGAACGCATTTTCGAGGAACGAAGAGACGAGGAAAAGCGGTCAGCGGATTCTCAGCCTGTGGTTTCCCTATCTCGCCACGGAACGGATCCTGCGGCAGCGCCTGGGACGGTGCTGGCGATCAGACAAGACACCGGAGGGCCAGCCGACGAATGGGAGGCCGGCCAGCCGGCCGTTGGTGGTCCGCCATCTCGACCGCAACGCCCAGCGCATCGCCGCGCTCGACAGGCAGGCTGAAGCGCTCGGCCTGAAGCGCGGCATGGGCGTTGCCGATGCGCGCGCCATGCATCCGGCAATCGACATCGTCGAGGCCGATCCGCCGGCCGACCGCCGCCTGCTCGAGGGGCTGGCCGACTGGTGCGACCGCTACACGCCGCTGGTGGCGATGGACGGGGCGGACGGGCTGTTCCTCGACATTACCGGCTGCGCGCATCTTTTCGGCGGCGAGAAGGCGATGCTGGAGGGCATGCTGGCGCGGTTTCTTCAACAGGGCTTTGATGCCCGCGCTGGCATCGCCTCGACAGTCGGCGCGGCGTGGGCGGCTTCGCGCTTTTCCAGCCGCCGCATCGTTGCCGCCGGCGAAGAGGAAAATCTGCTTGCCCCGCTGCCGCTTGTCGCGCTGCGCATCGAGCCCGGCGTGCGCGAAAGCCTGGAAAGCGTCGGCCTGCGCCGGGTAGGAAGCGTCATGGAAACGCCGCGTGGGCCGCTTGCCCGCCGGTTCGGTGCGGCATTGCTTTGTCGCCTCGATCAGGCGCTTGGCCGGTTGGACGAGGCGGTGTCGCCGCGCCTGCCGGCAGCGCCGCTTTCGGTCGAGCGGCATCTGGCTGAGCCGGTGACGCAGGTCGAAGACATCGAGCACCTGACCAAAAGCCTGGCGCAGGCGCTGAAATCGGACCTCGAACGCCGCGGCGAAGGTGCCCGCTCGCTCGGGCTCATGCTGTTTCGCGTCGACGGTGCGGTCAGCCGCATTGCTGTCGGCACCTCGCGGCCCTTGCGCGACCCGGTGCTGATCCAGAAACTGTTCCATGAACGGCTTGCCGCCGCCGGTCAGGATTTCGACGCCGGCTACGGCTTCGATCTGGTCCGCCTCTCGGTCCTTTCCACCGCTGCCTTTTCCATGCAGCAGGCCGATCTGGCCGGGCAGGCAACCGACGAGAGCGCCAGCCTGGAACTTTTCGTCGACCGTGTCCGCGCGCGGCTGGGCGACAGTGCGGTGTTGAAGCCGATATGCGTGGAAAGCCACCTGCCGGAACGCGCCATTGCCTTGGTGCCATTTGCGCAAGCGCTGGGAAAGAAGCCGAAAAACCTCGCACCGCCGGACGTCCAATACGAACGGCCCATCCGCCTCTTCCGCTCGCCCGAGCCGGTCGATGTGCCGGCGACCGAACTGCCGGAAGGGCCGCCTTTGCATTTCCGCTGGCGGCGCGCCTCGTACCGGGTCACGCGGGCCGAAGGACCGGAACGCATCGCGCCGGAATGGTGGCGAGAGCGCATCACTACATTTGAAGTGAAGGAAGGCGAGGATCCCGAGGAGGTCAAAAAACAAGCCATCATAATGGAAACCGCACGTCAGACGCGCGACTATTTCCGTATCGAAGACGCCGAGGGCCGCCGCTACTGGCTTTTTCGCCAGGGCCTTTACGGGGCTGCAAAAACGCCGCCGCGCTGGTTCATGCACGGCATCTTCGCATGACCGCGAGGCCGCCACGCACCATGCCAGCCGAGCCGCGTTACATCGAGTTCGGCGTGCAGTCGAATTTTTCCTTTCTGCGCGGCGCTTCGCGGCCGGAGGAACTGGTCGTGGCTGCCTGCCGGCTCGGTCATGCCGGCATGGGGCTTGCCGACCGCAACAGCGTGGCCGGCGTGGTGCGCGCCTGGAGCCAGTCGAAGCAGGCCAAACTGACGCCGGACGCCGAGCCGATGACGCTCCCCTATCATCCGGGCTGTCGCCTGGTTTTCCGCGACGGCACGCCGGACATCCTCGCCTACCCGCAGGACCGCAAGGGCTGGGGGAACCTGTGCCGGATGCTGACGCAGGCCAATCTGCGCGACGAGACGGAGAAAGGTGCGACCCTGCTTGACCGCGCCGATTTGTTCGAATGGGGAGACCTTCTATCGCTGGCGATGCTGCCGGACTTGTCGCCCCGCGCAAAAAGCCAGATGGAAATCCTGCGTTCGCTCAAGGATCGGTTCGGCAAGGCCCTGCGGCTTGCCGTGGCGCCCGCCTATCGCGGCGACGACCGTTTTCGGATCGAGCAGGCGGCGGCGATGGCCGAGGCGCTCGGCCTGCCCTTGATGGCGACCAACGACGTTCTCTATCACGCGGCCGAGCGCCGGCGGCTCCAGGACGTGCTGACGGCAATCCGCCTCAACGTGCCCGTGGCCGAGGCCGGACTGGAACTCGCCGCCAATGCCGAGCGCCACCTGAAGCCGCCGGCCGAGATGGCGCGGCTTTTCCGCCGCCATCCACAGGCGCTGATCGAGACGCAGCGCTTCGCAGCGGAGCTTTCCTTTTCCCTAGGTGATCTTCAGTACAACTATCCAGACGAGGCGACCCGCGATGGCGCGACCCCGCAACAGGAACTGGCACGACTGGCGCTGGAGGGTGCCGCGGAGCGATATCCCGACGGGGTGCCGGCATCGGTATCGCAACATATCCTGGAAGAACTCTCGCTCATCGAACGGATGGGCTATGCGCGCTATTTCCTGACGGTCCACGACATCGTCCGGTTTGCGCGCAGCCGGGGCATTCTGTGCCAGGGTCGAGGCTCTGCCGCCAATTCCGTTGTCTGCTTCTGCATCGGCGTCACGCCTGTCGGCCCGGACATGATCGATACGCTGTTCGAGCGCTTCATCTCGGAGGAACGCAACGAGCCGCCCGACATCGATGTGGACTTCGAGCATGAGCGGCGTGAAGAGGTCATGCAGTATATCTACTCGAAATACAGCGCCAAGCGCACGGCGCTCGCCGCCGCCGTCACAAGCTATCGCGGCCGTTCCGCGCTGCGCGAAGTGGCCAAGGCACTGGGCCTGTCGGACGACGTGAGGAGCGGGCTATCCGGTTCCATATGGGGCTGGTGGTCGTCGAAGCTGGGTGAAAAGGAGACGCAAGCCGGAGGCCTGGACAAGGCCGATCCCCTGACGAGACAGGTGATAGACCTTTCCAACGAGATCATGGGATTCCCGCGCCACCTGACCCAGCATGTCGGCGGCTTCGTCATCACCAAGGATCGGCTTGATGAGATCGTGCCCATCGTCAAGACAGCGATGGACGAGCGCAAGATGGTGGAGTGGGACAAGGACGACCTTGACGCCGTCGGCCTGCTCAAGGTCGACGTGCTGGCGCTCGGCATGCTGTCCTGCATCCGCCGCGCCTTCGATCTCCTGGAAGAACATTATGAAGAATATGACGAGCATGGCCGTCGGCTCGAGCTTGCTACCCTCCCGCCGGAAGATGCCCGCGTCTACGATATGATCTGTCGGGCCGACACGCTCGGCGTCTTCCAGATCGAATCGCGCGCGCAAATGTCGATGCTGCCGCGCCTGCAACCGCGAGAATTCTATGACCTCGTTATCGAGGTGGCGATCGTGCGGCCCGGCCCGATCCAGGGCGACATGGTGCATCCCTATCTGCGCAGGCGAATGAAACTGGAGGAGGTCCACTATCCGAACCCGATGCTCCACAAGATACTTCACAAGACACTCGGCATCCCCCTGTTTCAGGAACAGGCCATGAAAATCGCCATCGAGGCCGCCGGTTTCCCACCCGGCAAAGCTGACCAGTTACGCCGTTCGATGGCGACCTTCCGGCGCAATGGCACGATTGACGGTCACCGGCAGGATTTCATCGAGGGCATGGTCAAGAATGACTACCCGCGTGACTTCGCCGAACGCTGCTTCCGGCAGATCGAGGGTTTTGGGGATTACGGCTTTCCCGAAAGCCATGCCGCGTCTTTCGCGCTACTGGTCTATGCTTCCTGCTGGTTCAAGACGTTTTATCCCGACGTCTTTTGCGCCGCGATCCTGAACTCCCAGCCGATGGGCTTTTATGCGCCGGCCCAACTGGTACGCGACGCGCTCGACCACGGCATCGATATCCGCGATGTCGACGTGAATCTTTCCGAGTGGGACTGCGCGCTGGAAAAATCGCCCTTCGATCCGCGCCGGGTGATTGCGCGTCATGCCGAAATGCGCGGCGTGATCAAAAGCAGCAACGCCGTCCGGCTCGGCTTTCGCCAGATCAAGGGGTTGTCAGAGGAGCGCATGGCGCTGTTCGTGGCGCGGCGCGGAAGCGGCTACATGTCGGTGCGCGATGTCTGGCTGCGCTCCGGCCTCGATGTCGGCGAGATCGAGAAGCTGGCAGAGGCCGACGCTTTCCGCTCGCTCGGCATCGACCGTCGCGAAGCCTTGTGGGCGGTGCGCGCGCTTGACGGCAAGAGCGCCGCCGAAAAACTGCCGCTGTTCGACCGGCCCGGCATTTTGTTGCGCGAGATGGAGCCGGAGGCGGCGCTACCCAAAATGCCGCTGGGCGAGCATGTCATTCACGATTACCGCTCGCTCGGCCTGTCGCTCAAGGCGCACCCGGTCGGGTTTTTGCGCGAAAAACTCGACCGTTGCGGCATCACGCCGAATACCCTGCTGCCCACGGTGAAGGACGGAAGGCGCGTGCGCGTTGCCGGCCTCGTGCTGGTGCGGCAGCGGCCCGGCAAGGGCAACGCCATTTTTCTCACGCTGGAGGACGACAAGGCGGTCGCCAATATCATCATCTGGCCGCGCGTGTTCGATCGGTTCCGGGCGGTGGTCATGGGCGCGAAATTCATCTGCGTGAGTGGCAAGCTGCAATCGGAATCGGGCGTCGTGCATATCGTTGCCGACAGAATAGAGGATTTTACGCCCTGGCTTGCCGTGCTTCAGGAGGAGGCCTGTCCGCCCGCTGCAAGGCGCGCCCCAGGCGGTCCCGATGCGTCAACCCGCAAAACCGCAAGCGCGCCGCAACCCGCTCCCGCTGTACTGGCGAAGGAGACGCAAAAAGTCATGCCCAGGGGCCGCAATTTTCAATGAGGATTGCTGCCGGCACGCACAGGTTTCGAGCGCTATCGGGTAGCCGTGCCCTTGCGTGGCGGCGGCATGTCCTCGACCGTCAGCGTCCGGGCCTCCGACGGCAACATGATCGGGATGCCGTCGCGTACCGGGTAGGCAAGCTTGGCCAGCCGCGACACCAGTTCGCCGCGCTCCGCATCCCACGCAAGCGGCCCCTTGGTCAGCGGGCAGGCCAGCAATTCCAGCAGTTTGGGATCGACCGTCGCCTTGTTGCCGCCTCGTCCATGCGCCGCCATCGCCTTACATCCTCTTGCAAGTCCCGGAGCGCCGCGCGGCCGACCGCGCGTGAAAAGCCCCAGGCGGTATGGCATCGCAACGATCCGGAAGCCAGGTTCCGATTTTCAGCCCGATGCGTTGACCTGCATCATTGCAGGCTCGATCCGAAATCCTCGTTGTCGCGCACCATCGACATTTCGGTGATGGCAATCAGCGTTTCCGCCCGCATCTTCAGGTCGGGCGCCTCGAGCAGCGCCTGTTTTTCCGCCGGCCCATATGGCGCCATCATGGAAAGCGCGTTGACCAGGACGCCGTTTTCGGCGCGGCTCACGCCCTCCCAATCCGCTTCCAGTTCATTTGCCTTGAGATACGCGCGAAAGGCCTTGAGCAAAGCCGGGCGGTCGACGTCGGCGCCGGCCTGTTCCTCGTCGAGATCGCCCAGGAACGGCACGATCCGGCATTGCCGGTACGGCGACTTGACCTCCAGCTCCTGCCCGATCCGAAACCGGCATATGCCCTGCAGCGAAATCAGGTAGCGGCCGTCGCCGCTTTCGGCAAAGGAAATGACCCGGCCCATGCAGCCGACCGCGCAAAGCTGCGGCTCGCCGTCGGCACGCAGCGATCCGTCCAGGCTGGGCTGGATGATGCCGATGACGCGCGTACCGGCAATCGCCTCGTCCAGCATCTGCAGATAGCGCGGCTCGAAGATGTTGAGCGGCATGCGGCCGCCGGGCAGCAGCAGCGCCGCGGTAAGCGGAAATACCGGCAATACGGACGGCAGATCCACATTCCGGCGATAATGCGCGTTTCCCGCCTGCATCGATCTACTCCGGCGCTGCGTGTCGCTTCACCTGCCGCCGTCCTGCCAAAGGCCGGCCGCGTGGAAGAAGCCAGTATGCACCATCTGGCGCGGCAACGGAAAGGAACAAGGCTTAATCGGCAAAAAAGCTCAGGAAAACAGCAGCGCCGACAGCTTGCGGCGCGCCGCAAGCGTCGCCTCGTCGGTCATGCCCCATGCCTCGAAGAACTGCAGCAGTTGGGACCGCGCACCATCGTCCTTCCAGGTACGGTCGGCCTTGACGATCGCCAGCAGATTGTCGGCAGCTTCCATGCGCTGGCCGCCCGCGCTCTGGATCATGGCGAGATCGAAGCGCGCCTGATGATCCTTCGGGTTCGCCGCAAGTCTTTGTTCGAATTCCCGCGGGTCGCCGAGACTTGCGGCCTCGGCCGCCAGCGCCATTTTCGCGCGCAGCGCAACGAGCAACGGCGTTTCCTTCGCCCCTTCGGGAACCTGCTTCAGCAAGTCTTCGGCTCCCTCGACATCGCCCGCATCGAACAGCAGGCCGGCCAGCCCGACAATCGCATCGACCGTTTCCGGAGCCTGTTCCAGCACGGCGTGATAGATGTCGGCGGCCGTCTGGGCATCGCCGGCCTCGCGCGCCTCGCCCGCTGCAGCCAGCGCTTCCGCGATTTGCGCCTGGCCGTCGCCCTTGCCGGCGACCTTGTCGATGAAGGCGCTAATCTGGCTTTCCGGTACGGCGCCCATGAAACCGTCGAGCGGCTGGCCGTCCTTGAAGGCGATGACGGCCGGAATCGACTGGATGCCAAGTTGCCCGGCAATGGAGGGATGGTCGTCTATGTTCATCTTGACCAGCTTGACTCGCCCGCCCGCATCCCGGACGGCTTTTTCAAGCACCGGTGTCAGTTGCTTGCAGGGGCCGCACCAGGGCGCCCAGAAATCGACCAGCACCGGCTGCTTGCGCGATTCCTGGATGACGTCGGCGGCAAAGCCTGCCGTCGTCGTGTCCTTGATGAGGTCGGCGGGAGCCTGGTCGCCCTGCGGCAGCGCTGCAGGCGGCGTAGGCTCACCAGCCGCGTTTCCATACTGGATGCTGGTCGAATATTGGCCGCTCATGCCGCCGAACGGGTTCTGGTCGCTCATGTCGTTTTCCTTCCGGTCGCGCGTAGTCTGGCGGTGACCTGTTCATGCCGCCCGCTATTTGTCCACCATGTGGCGATCAGGCCGAGACTTTCAAGATCAGCGGCTCATGCCCGGTTGCCTCGACGAAGGCAAGCAGATCCGCGGCGGAAATCGAGGTCGTGGCCTCGTTGGTAAGGGGATGGGCGTTGATGGTATCGTGCGCCATCAGGTCGGCGTCGAGAACGAGCGTGACTTGATGGGCGGCGTCGTTGATCAGCCCGAAAACCGTGACCGAACCGGGCACGACACCCAAGAATTCCATCAGCTTTTCCGGCTTGCCGAAAGAGACGCGGCTGGATGCGCCGATGAGGTGATGGATCTGCTTGAGGTCGACTACCGCGTCCTCTTCGACGGTGACGAGAAAGAACTGGTCTTTCTTGTCCTTCAGGAACAGGTTCTTGGTATGGCCGCCGGGGATTTCGCCGCGCAGCGCTTGCGAATCCGCCACAGTGAACAGGGGCGCATGCCGCCTTGTCGTGACATTCAAGCCCCGGTCGGCAAGAAAGCTGAAAAGTTCCGTTTCGGTTTTGGGCATAGGGCACCGGTCGTTCATGCTTCAGACCTGCCGTTTATGACCGAACCGGGGGCAAGACAAGGGCGCAGCCATCGGCTGGCCGATTCCGGCCAACCGATTCCGGCGCTTGGCCGGATCGTCGCAATCCGCACAATCCGCGATGTACGTTTCCATGCGATTTCCCTGTTGCAATCGCGATGCGCTTCAGCCATATAGGCGCGGCTTGCGGCCCGGTGCCGTACGAGCGGGTGTAGCTCAGGGGTAGAGCACAACCTTGCCAAGGTTGGGGTCGAGCGTTCGAATCGCTTCACCCGCTCCAATTTCCTTCGGGAGATCAAGCATCGAAAAGCCGCGGTTCTCCGCGGCTTTTTCGCGTTTTGGGGTGGTTGAAATTGCGACTGCCGGAAATGCCTCAAAAGGTCAGGGTTACACGCGGGTTACCAGTTTGCGAATTCGACGCAGCGTGAAATCGCAGTGTCGCTGGGGTACGCGGCGGTGCAGTGCGTATTCGGGCATTGTCTCTTGGCCTGTGTGGAGTTTGATATAAAGCGCTGCTGCCGCTTATCCGATGTTTAACGTGGCCATGCTATCAGAAATTGATGATCGCCACCTCTGATGAGCCAGCCTCGCTGCCACAATCGATCGACTGGAATGTGATCTTCTCCGAGGTCAATTCGTGGCGTGGGGCCTGCATGCACCATTTCTCGATGGTCGAAGCGGCCGTGACCGAGACGCTGCTGTCCGTCGTCAGATCATTTGGCTCAGATTGGATCGCAGATTAGCGAAGTGTCGGCCTCATCTTGGGGTTGATGTTA
>NZ_JBTMXB010000042.1:0-31122 GCF_054489405.1 Mesorhizobium sp. A623 | reverse complement strand
TGGCCCTTGCCATTGAGCAATTCACACCAAAGGAATGCGAAAACATGTTCGCACATGCTGGCTATGATACGTAACCGAAATTATTCGGAAAACGCACTAGTGATCATCATCGCATAACATGCGCGCCATTCTCTCTGCCTGAGGGGATGGCTCGTCGTCCGGTCCTGCAGCCGGAACCTTGCCGCCGGCGGTCGCGGAGGAACCAGCACGGCTTGCGGTAGGCGGCGGCGCTCGCCATGCGCCGGCGAGAGGGAGAGGGGGGAGGGGAGGTTTTCTGACGGGGTTGGAGGTCTGGAGAGAGTCTCCGGCCGTCCCGTCATGGAGAACCTGATCATGGCCAAGGCCACACCGAAGATCTCGCTGAACCAGTCCGAAAACATTCCCTATGACAGCCTGATTTTGTCGCAGAAAAATGTCCGCCGGGTGAAGGACGGCGTCTCGATCGAAGAACTCGCCGAGGACATTGCTCGTCGCGGGCTTCTGCAGAGCCTGAACGTGCGCCCGATGCGCAACGAGCAGGGCGAGGAAACCGGCAAGTACGAAGTTCCCGCTGGTGGACGCCGCTTTGAGGCACTCGGGCTGCTCATCAAGCAGAAGCGCATGGTGAAGGACCAGCCGACGCCGTGTATCGTCAACCGCGCGCAAAATACCTCGGCAGAGGAAGACTCGCTTGCCGAGAACGTGCATCGCGAGCAGTTGCATCCGCTCGACCAGTTCCGGGCGTTCAAGACTTTGCGCGACCAGAGCCTCGATGTCGAGGAGATTGCCGCCCGCTTTTTCGTGTCGCCGGCGACGGTCAGGCAGCGCCTGAAGCTCGCTTCGGTTTCCCCAAAACTGCTCGACCTCTACGAGAAGGATGAAATCCGCCTCGAGCAGATCATGGCGTTGTCGATTTCCGGCGACCATGCGCGTCAGGAACAGGTGTGGGAACGGGTTTCCACGTCGCACATGCAGGAGCCCTATTACATCAAGCGGTTGCTCACCGAAACGACGGTTCGCGCCGACGATCGTCGTGCGGTCTATGTCGGCGCCGAGGCCTATGAGGCGGCCGGCGGTGTCATCCTGCGCGATCTGTTTGAGCAAGATTCTGGTGGCTGGTTCCAGGATGCCGCACTGCTCGAACAGATTGTGTTCGACAAGCTCAAGCTGGACGCCGAAACGATCCGGGCGGAAGGCTGGAAATGGGTCGAGGCGGCAATCAGTTTTCCCTACGGGCACACGTCCGCCATGCGGCGCATTTATGCCGAACCGCAGGAACTGAGCGCCGAAGAGGTCGAGCGCTATGACGCGTTGAAGGCCGAATACGACAAGCTTGACGGGGAATATGCTGAAGCTGAAGATGCCGACGAGGCGGTCGAGAATAAACTCGACCAGCTCGGCACCGAGCTCGATGCGATCAGTGATCGTCCGCAGACTTACGATCCTGAACAGAAGACCATCGCAGGTGTGTTCCTCACACTCTATGCCAATGGCAAGCTGCAGGTCGAAGCCGGCTTCATCCGTCCTGAGGACGACCCCAGGGCCGAGAACGACGAGACCGGAGCAAGTGAGGAGGGTGATACTAAGTCCAGCGCGCGCGATGAAAGCGCCAACGGCGTCGTCGTCAATGGAAAGCCAGCCGACGGTATTTCTCCAAACGGCGGCGATTGCGATGAAGCCGAGGAGGACGGTATCAAGCCGCTTTCCGATCGTCTCGTCGTCGATCTGACGGCGCAGCGCTCGCTCGCCCTGCGCAACGCGCTCGCCGGCGATGCCGACATCGCCTTTGTTGCCGCACTCCATGCCTTCGTGCTGCAGGTGTTTTATCGCTACGCCCAGGCCACCTGCCTGGAGATCAGCGTGAAAAGCATCGGTTTCGGCCAAGTGCAGGGCATCAGTGAAACGCCCTGGGCCAAGGAGATCGCCGAGCGCCACGAAGCCTGGGACCGTGACCTCCCCGAGGAGGAAGACGGTTTGTGGAACTTCCTCGTGGGCCTCGACGAGGCAAGCCGCAAGGCGCTGTTCGCGCACTGTGTTGCGTTGTCGCTAAATGCGGTGGTCGAGCCCTGGAACAAGCGGCCGCGGGCGCTCGAACATGCCGACGTGCTTGCCCACACGTTGCAGTTCGACATGGTCTCGGCCGGCTGGACTCCCACCGTGGACAATTATCTGGGCAAGGTGACGAAGGCCCGTATCCTGCAGGCTGTCCGTGAGGCATGCGGCGAGGATTCTGCCCAACTCATCGACCATTTGAAAAAGGACCGCATGGCCGTTGAGGCTGCTCGTCTTCTCGAAGGGTCGGATTGGTTGCCCGAGCCGCTGCGTCTCGAAGGAGGCGATATCCCGGCCGCAATCGATGAGGCGGCCGCCGCCGACATGTCCGGCGATGATCCCCTCGATGGCGATGCGGTCGAGCTGCCGGCGTTCCTCGCTGATGACGCCGATCAATCATCCGCTAATCAGAGTTCCGGCAGCACCGAAGAGGCGAACAGCTTCCAAGCCGCGGAATAGCGATCCATCGATCTCAGTCGGGCCCGGCTAGCGCGCCGGGCTCTTTTTCCTGTTCAAATATGGAGAACCCGCATGTCTTCAACGATCATTTACGACAATGCGCCGCTCGGTAGTATCATTCGCTATTCAGATGGGACACCGAGGCCCCCAGACCGCTTTAACAAGAAGCTCGCGGCATGGAAAAACCGCAACAGTGTCGGCCGCCTGATAAGGAAAGAACCGTCCCGCGAGCGCCCGACCTACAGTTCGCCTGCCTGTTTCACGCTGCATGAAGGCGATTTCGGCCAGGGCGGCGTCATCTTGATCACAGTAAGGCGCACCTATTCGGTCGACAGCGACCTTACGTTCGCGGTGATCGACTATCCGAAGGTAGGAACGGTGCGCGTCCTCCAGTCGATCGGAGACGGCAGTGAACTGCTGCACCTTGCCGAGAGCCGCGAGGCCGCCGAGCTTTGGTTGGCGAACAACCGCTATTCGAATGCGCTGTTGGAAGAGGTGACAGTCGACGAGATCGGCGCCGACTTCGTCGAGGGTCGGGCGGTGGCCTGACCCTTCCCCAATCGAGATCAACGCTTGTCGGACCTGGCATCGCGCGAGCGATCGCCGGGTCCGTTTCGTTTCATGGAGAATATCATGTTTCAATGGATCAAATCCTGCGCCTATGACGACGCTCAGAAGAGACGCTTTCATTCCACCGCGCGCTCGCGTCTGAAGCTGCTGGCTACGGAACTGCGCCTTCCCTCCGGATCCTTCGATATCCGCTCCAATAAGGGAGGGATCGCAGTTTCGGGCGAAGTCACGCTTCACCACGATCGCGTCTATATCCAGGTCGGGCAATTCGGCCTTTCCTCCGGTCACGGCATCCTGATCCGCACCTGCAAGGGGCGCAAGGACTATACCGGTGGCCCGAACCACTTCGTCGCCCTCACCATGCTTGACGATGTTCCTGCGCTCGCAGCCGCTGTTCGTGCAGTCACCGGCGTCGGACACGACGAGCCCCGCACATCCCACAGCCGTGCCGCGTGACCCCGGCGAGCCACCGAGCATCCACCGTGTGCAGGCGCAAAAGCGCCTGCCGACTCTGTCGCCATGTCAACTCAAAGGGAGGGAGCGATGACCACTCTCGAAATACGGCGGTTTGTGGTGATCTCCACCGCACATGTTTCTGAAACCACCGCCCGGCGGCTCGACAACACGCCGGTGAAGGAATGGCCATGCGTCGGCGGATCTTATGGTGAGTACGGTTGGTTCGTCTATGCCCATGACGAAAATGCCGGTGTCGGCCAGGACGCTATTCCCAAGGATCTATTCGAAGCCATGTGCTGGGCACGCAAGCAGGGCTGCGACTACGTCCTGTTCGATTGCGATGCCGACGAGGTCGAAGGCCTCCCGGCTTATGACTGGTAAGACCTGCGCCAGCATTGACGCCGGATCGGACGCTTCCGTGCCCAATCAGCCAATCATTTCGTAGGGACCTCACGGCTCCCGATCCCAACGCAAAAACGCCGATCGTCGTTCCCCACGACTTCTGTCGTAACGGGACAGCCTCGGCCATTCCCGGAAACAAGCCATGTCCGATCATCCGACCTTCCGTAAAGTATTCCACGGTGTGGCGACCCGCGAGCAGATGTTCGTCCTGTTCGATCGCCACCGCGACACGCCCGGTATCGATCCTTTGTCCGGTATACCCTATGCCGGGGAATGGTTCGAGATTCTTGAACGGGAATACCACTTCATGCTCTGCCTCCTGCCGCCGCTTTTCCGGCGGACCGGGATGTTCGGCATATCGGAATACAAGGCTGGCAACGTCACCAGTGTCTTCTTCGCGATCCGGATCCGAGGCCGGGAACGCTGGTTCCACGGCTTTTGCGACCTCTCCAACAAGCGCAGTCCGGACTCCATGCGGGCGGCCATCGTTGCCCGTGAGACAGGCGCTGTCGACAGCATGACGCGCGAGGAAAAGCTCGAAGCAATCTGGTCGGCAACGCATCCCGATTTCAGGGGCATTGCCGGCGAGACCAACTCCCATGCCTGGCCACCGGAACATCGGGGCAAGCGGACCATTCTGGTCAACTCCGCAGGGCACGGCACTATTCTCAAACTGCTGCAGGACTTGTCCGACATCGAGATCGATCGGCTCCTTCCCGTTTCCCGGTCGCGTCGCGATAGGCAATAAGAGCGTCTTGTTTGGGGCGGTTAGCAGTCTGTCCGGTTTCGGTTCGGACGCGGCGGCAAGCTGCCGTTCGGCAAACGATCCCACCTAAAGCGCCAGAGCACAATGGGTCACCTTCCAGACCAGACATCACGCAGGGCTTTATCCGCAAATAGGCTCTTTGGGAGAGGGAGGAGGCCAGAAGATAGTAATTCCACACTTAGCCAGCGTCGCGTGCGACACTTCCATATAATTGACTATAGGCGGGAACCAAACCCGGCGCACTAGACTGGAGCATACGAACCACCGATGCGTGACGCTTATTCGGAGTTGTTTGAGCTTCGATCTCCGCGATACGAGATTTCAAACCGTAGTACTCCAGCAGAACATCAAGGTCGTCGTTCGATAAATCGTTTACTGCCTTATCCACCTCTCGCGCCATCCTTATCGACATTGCGATCAAGCTGGATACATCCTTCAAGGTTGGCTGGCCGGCCTCAAAATCTTTGAGTAACCGGTCGACTAAAAGTCCCGCGAAATTTTTCTCGATCTCTTCGGATGCGGCCCGCAGCTTCTTCTCTTGTTGAGGCGCGAGTGACGCCTGAGAGCGCGGGTGGACCACACGATTTCGCCAGTGAATGAGCAAGGCGGCACCAGCGATGAGATAACTTTCTGAACCGAGCAATTCTGCGGCCACATCGGTAAGTTTTTCTGCACGAGACGTTTTTCTATCCCAGCCGCTACGGACAGAGCCAAAGCGAGGCAATCGCGCCGTAACCAACACAAATTCAGAGAGTGCTTCGGCCACGCGAACGAGAACGGCCTCGACGATAAACCTCCGTGACTTGCGCGCGGCGGCAGTCCGGTCATGCGGATTCCAAGAGATGGTCAACGTTTCCGGCTTCTCGTGGCCCCGTTCGACAGCATCGAGACCAACGACAGCTGTATTGAGGTTAGCTACTGCCTCGCCCACGGAGACGAGGAGGTCCTTCAGCGGTTGGACTGGGCCGGCGGTGGCGGAAGAACTGGCGGCGCCGTTGGGGTTCGAACCCACACTACCTGCTTTCAACACGCAATCCTCTAATCGGCAGGGGTGCTTCCATTACACTACGACACCATACGTCGTTCTAACGCCTACCATTCTGATTGTCACGAATTGCCGTTGCACCAACTGTGATCTTAACTGAACGTCTGTCCTCCCGCCGAGATGCCTAAAGCCAGACCGGCCGCTTGCCACCACGCACCGATATCGCCGACATGGCACGGGGCCGGAAGCGGAGCTATTTTCGGAAGAGATGGGGTCGAGAGGAGGCCGTCAAGTTTTGGCGGCATCGACAGCAGTCATCGCGCTGCCGACGATCATGATGCCGGACATGGGGATGACTTGACCTGCTGGGCGACACGGCCGCACAAGAAACCAGACCTGTGGATAGGGAGAACCGGCTACGGGAGGTAATGCTCGCAATTTTACACATATTAGGCCAAGTTTGCCTTGGGTGGTGTGGGAGATTGATGCAGTGCAGCTCGAATCGTTTCAGATTACAAACTTTCGCTCAATCAACGACAGCGGCGAAATCAAAGTAGAACGGATAACGGCGCTCCTTGGGCGCAACGAAAGCGGCAAGTCCAACCTGCTGCTGGGACTGAAAAGCCTGAACCCGCCAGAGGGTTACGGTGACCTGAACCCGGTAAAGGACTTCCCTCGTCACAGGCGTTTGGAAGAATGCAACAGTTGGACGCCCGTCGTTAAGAGCATTTGGAGCCTGGACGACGCAGATCGCACCGCGCTCGGCAAGATTCTCAAACGTGCCTCGACCCTCAAGAGCGTCACAATTGGCCGTCATTACAAGGGTGCCCGCCGGGTTGGACTTGGGTTGCCCGATATCGAATTCGATCCCAAAGCTATTGCCGTGAAGTCGAGAAAAATCGGCCCGGCGGTACAAGCAGCGGCCCAAAAGATTGCTGAAGAAAGCAAAGCAACGCTGCTTCAGGCTGCTGAGAATTTCGACATTGAACCAGCCGAGGACGCAGAGCCTTCGGAATGGGCTGCCGATGCCGCCAAACAGATAGCTGCGCTCCGGACAGCACTTGCGGCGGCTGATGCTGATCTCACCGAAAAGCAGGAAGCCGAACTCAACGAACTGCAGGATCTCGCCAAACTGATACCCGCCGACGAAAAGGCTCAGGGCGAGGTTCGTAACTGGGTGGTCGAAAACATGCCTGTTTTCATGTTCCTGGACGATTATCCAGAACTGAGCGGCCACCAGAACATTTCCAATTATCTCAACCGGAAATCCGAGGGAAAGCTAACTCCAGCCGACATGAATTTTGAAAAACTGTGCAAAGTCGCAGGGTTGAAGGCGAAGCAGCTTCAGGAACTATCCAACAACAACGACCCGGAAACACGAAATCAGCTCGCCAATCGGGCAAGCGCAGTAGTGACGGGCGAGATCAGGCGTCTTTGGAAAGACAGGCCGCTGAAAATCCGATTCAATCTCGATGCCGCCTATATGGATACGTTCGTATCCGACCCCAATGCTACCTTTGATGTCGAGGTCAACCTCGACGAGCGTAGCCGGGGATTTAAGTGGTTCTTCTCGTTCTACATCACGTTTGCGGCCGATACGCACGGTGGCAACGCGGAGAAAGCCATCCTGCTGCTGGATGAGCCGGGCCTCTACCTGCATGCCAAATCGCAAGCGGACCTGCTGGGTCACTTTGAGAAGGATTTCAAAAACCAGATTCTATACACGACACATTCGCCGTTCATGGTTCCGACCCAGAACGTCACCTCGATCCGAACCGTCAATATCGATGAAAAGACCGGGACAACGGTAAGCAACGACCCAAAGGGCGATGCACGGACACTTTTCCCGCTCCAGGCCGCACTCGGCTACGATATCGCCCAAAGCCTATTTGTGGGGCCGAACAATCTGGTCGTTGAGGGAGTGACCGACTTCTGGATCCTGTCCGCTATCAGCGCTTACCTTGCAGATAACAAGGGCACTTCACTGGCCAACATTGCCCTGACCCCGGCTGGAAGCGCCCAGAAGGTGTCCTACATGGTGGCGCTTCTGACTTCCCAGAACCTCAATACCGTTGTCCTGCTGGACGATGAGAAGCACTCTCGGGCAACGAGCGCTGAACTTCTTCGAAGCAGGCTCATAAGGGATCGCAACGTCGTCTTCGTGACGGAAGCGATCGACCTCAGGCCCAATGAGGCAGACATCGAAGACTTGCTCGATCCAGGCACTTACGAATCCCTGGTGAAGACGAGCTACAAATCCGAACTCAAGGGGAAAACCCTCAAGCTGAACGCTCAAATCCCGAGAATTGCGAAGCGAGTAGAACTAGCCTTGGAGGAACTCGGTATCCCATTCCACAAGACGAGGCCGACAAGGCTTCTCCTTGAGAAGATGGCATCCGATCCAACGAGTGTCGTTACCCCCGAGGTCGCAAAGAGATTTGGGAAGCTATTCTCAATCATCAACGAGCGCATTGCTCAGAACGCCAGTACCGAGCCGTTCAAATAGCCTCCGGCCTGATCACTCGTCGGCGAACCGACCGTGGGCGGAGCCATGGATGACGCGATAAGAGACTGAATTCGCGATCTACGAGCCATCGCGGTTCCATTAATGATATCCGACGGCAGACAGGTGCCGCATATCCGCTAGGAGGACGCAGTGGCTGGCAACGGGGCAACGCTTACTGTCCAGGAGAAGCGTGTAGCGAAGGCGCTCCTCAACAAAGGATGGGCAAACCAGGACGTAGGATCAGCATGCTGTCGAAACCTTTGACCCGAACCTCTCGGTAGAAGCCGACCTCGGCCAGATGTGCCAGGCCATCAGCATCGTTCGCATCGGCCTTGTTCGCGGCCATGTCGAGCGCCGCCTTGGCATGCCGCGCGTCGATGCAGATCACCGGCAGGCCCTCTGCCTTCAACGCATGGTAGAACCAAACCGACAGGGCCCCCGTCTCGAACACGACCCGCCGGACATACGGTGCGCGCTTGCGGATCAGCGCCGCGAGCAACCGCGGGTCGGACGCGCACTTGCCCCGCCAAATCCTCTTGCCGTCCTGCCGGATCGATATTGCCGTCTCTTTCATGGATACGTCGAGACCGATATACTGCGTCATGGTTGTCCTCCGTTCGATGCCAGGGCCCGGTGTCGATCGAGAGCCCGTTCTTCATCCTATCGGGGGACAGCCAGCCGGCTAGATGTTCGAACATCGCCGCAGCGTCTCAGGTGGCCACCGCTCCCGCGATTACATCATGTTCGTGCAATGTGCGCAAAGCTGCCACCTGTCTGAAACGTCGCTTGCTTGCCGACGACCTGATCCGTTAAAGCTCGGCGTGATTGACAAGACGCGCTGGATCTTCGCCAGCTGGCCCGAACAGCGGCTTGTTGTGCACGTCATTTCTCATCAAGGAAGAGCCTATGAAGCGCCAGACTCGGCCGTTCGTCGTAGAGGTCAAGCAGAAGCGGGGCAGTGCCCGGCAGGGCCGCTCGATCTGGGGCGATCTCAACCTGGCCGCTATTGCCGCCGAGGCCACGAAAGAAGCCGAAGCGATAGAACATCCAAATCGTCAGCTTATTGACTCTGATGGGGCACCCAGTAATGCTGAGGTTGGGACTAAACCGCGAGCGGAGTATCTTATGGCCGACCCTCAGGAAACTGAATCAGAGCAGACCACGACTGAAGCGCCTGCGAAGGCGGAAGTAAAAAAGAGAATCCCGCGGACGAAGAAGACAAAGACGGAACCAAAGCGGTCAGTTGCAAAGAACGTTGCCAAGGCGGCCGTCTCGGAAGCCGTTGCTCCTGTTCCCGCCAAGGCGCCCCGCAAGACCTACTCCGCCAAGGAGCGCACGCAGAAGCTCGGCCAGATCGAGAAGTCGATCGCCGGCGGCGAAAGTATCAAGAGCGCCACAAAGCAGGCCGGCATTTCGGAGCAGACCTACTACCAGTGGAAGAAGTCCGCGGCGCCAGCATCGGATAGCGGCGAGTTGAAGGATCTTATCGCGCTTGAGGAAGAAAATACTCGCCTCAAGAAACTGTTGGCTGAGCGACTGCGCAAAGAGAATGCGGAGCTGAAGAAAAAGCTTGGGCTCTAAGCTCGGCTTCGCCGCTACTCCAGCTAAGTTGGCAATGGTGTCATCTCGCCATCGGCCACGCGCCACACCCAGGCATCTATCTCCGGCCGCGTAGGGATCAGTTCGCCGAGAGCGGCCTCGAATTTTTCGTCAGCGGTCGGCGGTACGATGTAGAGCGCGACTGGACGTGGCTGCCGCTGCAGGAACATGGCAGTCGCCATCGGCTGATCGGCGGGTAGATTGTAGCGGAGCCCCTTGGTGCTCTGTTGCCGCACCTTGGCCAAGGCATCGACCAATCGCTTTTCGTAGGCGGACTCGTAGGGGATCCAGTTCTCCGACACGACCATTAGCGCGATTTCCTCGATGATCGCCAAGCCGGCGGCGTTCATCCCGAACGTAGCGATGGCAATCAGATGTGAAGTCTCGTCCGCACTCCAGAGCGCGATCTCGCTGTCGAATCGCGCCTGCAGGCGGCGATACATTCCCTCATCAAGAATGAACGGAAACCCCGGCATATGCTTTACGACGAGGTTTGATCCGGTGCGTGCCGGCACAAACTCCTTCACCTCCCCAACCAGTACCATCAATGGGCGCGGCCCACTCTTCGGCGGAAGCGCGCGGGCAAGGGCCTCAGCACGACGCTGCTCGATCGCCTGCTTGTTCTGGGACCGGAACTGCTCGGGGATGTAGAGGATGTCGGAGAGCGGGGCGCTCTTCACCGCCATCTGCTTTGCTGCTTCAGTGAGATGCCATTGCAGGTTCCACCAATGCCGCTTGCCTGCCCAGGCGGATGTCCATTTCGTCATGCCGGATTCATGCCACAGATAGTGCAGCAGCCCGCGCAGCGTCATTTTTCGCGCTTCACCACTGACGCTGTCGGCCACTCCGTTTCCGGTCCCAAGAGGTGATGCGCGACTGCCGCGTTTCGACAGGCTGAACTCCAGCTTTAGCGCCGCCATGCCGGTGGCCGGATCGAGCTGGATCGCGCTACCCATCAAGGCGCCGAGGCCGGAAAGCTCGTAGGGCGGCTCGAAGGACTCGCAGGCGGGATCATGTTCCGCGCCGGTGAAGGGCATGCGCTTGATGAGGAACTGGTCGCCCATGCGCGCAATGTACATGGGCAGGCCCGGCTCTCTGCAAAGGCAGAGAGGCCGCTCCCTCCGTTCATAGGCCGACCTCAGGGCCGCCTGCAGGTCGGGTGCGTCACTCTCGTGGAGTTCACCTGTGATCCTGAACTGCCGCATCACCTCCATCGCTCCAGGTTGCCGCATCCCCGTCCGGTCATTGAGTCATGGCTTTCCTGATAACGCAACCCGTTTGGGGAGCAGGGAGGGAGAGCGGGGCCGGGAAGAGACGGGCCAACCGGCGTGGAGAGAGCGCGGCGGCGGCCGCATCATCTCCGGCTCTCGATGGAACCTTCTCATGAACATTGTCGCGACTCGCTCGGCCACCCACGAGGTGGCCGTTTCCCTTCGCTCGTCCTCGGCTGGTCACATCGACCACGCCGATGCGATTTTCCGGGCTGCAGGCCGCCTGCTCCCAGTGCTTGAAAATGGTCAGGCGATCACCACGAAACAACTTGGTGCCGCCATGACGGCGTCCTTCGGTGGCACGGATGCTCAAGGCTTCTGGGTCTGGAAGGACGCTTATGAGGCGGTCGAGACCGCGCACGTCCTGTTCCTGCAAAAATTCGGGCCGGCGATCGTGTCGCGCCCGGCTTCCTTGCGCGCCGCCTTGGCAATGCTGACGAAGATCGCCGACCTGGCGCCGACCCATACCCGCCGGTCGCAGGAGAGCGAGGCGCTGCAACAGTTCTCCACGCCGATCCCGCTCGGCTTCGTCGCCGCCCGCGCCGCTGCCATCACTACCTCAGATCTTGTTCTCGAACCATCCGCCGGCACCGGCCTGCTTGCCGTCTTCGCGTCGATCGCTGGCGCCCGTCTTGTCCTCAACGAGTTCTCGGAAATTCGCACGGATCTTCTGAAGCAGCTATTTCCCGGATATCCGTCGACACGCCACGATGCCGCGCATATCGACGACTTCCTGCCTACAGGCATCGATCCCTCCGTCGTTCTGATGAACCCGCCTTTCTCGGTCGGCGCCCATGTCGAGGGTCATGTGACCGACGCGGCATGGCGTCATCTTTCCTCAGCGTTTGCGCGTCTGCGGCCGGGCGGCCGCCTTGTCGCTATCACCGGCTCTGGCCTCACGCCCGAAAATCCCAAGTGGCGCGCGTCGTTCGAGCGGCTCCAGCAAGCTGGCCGTGTCGCATTTACGGCGGCTGTCGACGGGCGCGTCTATGCCCGTCACGGCACCACGGCAGAAACCCGGCTCACCGTTATCGACAAGGTACCGGCCGCCGATCCCTCGCACTTCGTTGCCTCGCCCGGCCTGGCCCCTAACGTTGAAACACTACTCGCCTGGATCGAAAACCTGCCGCCACGCACACCGGGTGGCTTCCCGGACGCAATCGGATCCCTGGCCAACGGCATCCTCGCCACCGTCGCCGCGAAGACGGCTGCCAGCAATGGCGTGAGCAGACGGCGCGTCAGTGCTTCGGCCATGAAATCCGTGCGACGACCCACGCCCGCGCGGGTAAGGCCAAAGGTCGAAGAAAACATCTGCCGCCTGGACTATGAGCCGCGCATCGCCGAGCCACAGGACCGAAGCAGATTCACCGATGCGATCTACGAGCCCTATACGCTTCAGTCGATCCGTATCCCTGGTGCTGCGCCGCATCCGACGCCACTGGTGCAGTCGGCGGCGATGACGGCGGTGCCGCCACCGGTTCCGACCTACCATCCATTGCTGCCCGCCGCGATCATCGAGGACGGCCTGCTCTCCGATGCCCAGCTCGAAAGCGTTATCCAGGCCGGCGAGGCGCATTCTGGTCATCTCGCTGGCGCCTGGACCGTCAATGAGACCTGCGACGTCGTCTCGGCTGCCCCCGAAGGTGCGGAAAACGCCGTACGCTTCCGCCGAGGCTGGTTCCTTGGTGACGGCACCGGCTGCGGTAAGGGCCGACAGGTCGCCGGCATCATCCTCGACAACTGGCTGCAGGGTAGGCGACGCGCGATCTGGATATCCAAGTCGGACAAGCTGCTGGAAGACGCCCAGCGCGATTGGTCGGCACTCGGCCAGGAAAAGCTGCTTGTTCAGCCTCTATCGCGTTATCGGCAGGGCGCGCCGATCTGCCTTGCCGAAGGCATCCTGTTCACCACCTATGCGACCCTGCGTTCGCAGGAACGCGAGGGCAAGAAATCGCGCATTGCCCAGATCATTGACTGGGTTGGTCAAGAGGCGAGGAGGGCCCAAGGCCCGGCTGGGACAAAAGAAAATTCGGCGGGGAGCGGCGAAGCCGCGACAGGGAACAAGAAACTTTTCGACGGTGTCATCATCTTCGACGAGGCGCATGCGATGGCAAATGCCGCCGGCGGTAAAAGCGAGCGCGGGGACGTCGCCCCGTCGCAGCAGGGCAGGGCTGGCCTGCGCCTGCAGCATGCGCTGCCCGACGCCCGCATCGTCTATGTCTCGGCGACAGGTGCTACGGCAGTTGAAAACCTTGCCTACGCGCAGCGGCTAGGCATCTGGGGCAGCGACGATTTTCCCTTCGCCAACCGGGCGGAGTTTGTTTCGGCAATCGAGGCTGGCGGCGTCGCCGCGATGGAGGTGCTTGCCCGCGATCTCAAGGCGCTCGGCCTCTATGCTGCTCGGTTGCTCTCCTATGACGGTGTCGAATACGATCTCCTCCAGCATGAACTGACCCCGGAGCAGATCCGCATCTACAATGCCTATGCGGATGCCTTCCAGGTCATTCATAACAATCTGAACGCCGCGCTCGAGGCGGCCAACATCACCAGCAATGCCGCCACGTTGAACCGCAACGCCAAATCGGCGGCGCGCTCGGCTTTCGAGAGCACCAAGCAGCGCTTCTTCAATCATCTCATCACCTCGATGATGACGCCGACTCTGATCGGCGCGATCGAACGTGATCTTGCCGAAGGCCATGCGGCGGTCGTGCAGGTCGTTTCGACCGGGGAAGCGCTAATGGAGCGCCGGCTGGCCGACATTCCGACCGAGGAATGGTCGGATCTGCATGTCGATGTGACGCCCCGCGAGTACATCGGAGGGTATTTGATGCATTCCTTCCCGACGCAGCTGTTCGAGGAATATTCGGACGCCGAGGGCAACATCCATTCCCGGCCGGTCCAAGATGAGGACGGCAATCCAGTGCAGTGCCGTGAGGCGCTCCGCCGGCGTGATGAGTTGATCGAGAAGCTCGCGTCGCTGCCGCCGGTCCGGGCAGCCCTCGATCAGATCCTCCATCACTTTGGCACTGATACGGTGGCAGAGATCACCGGCCGCTCGCGCCGCATTGTTAAAAAGACCGGTCGTGATGGCATCGACCGGCTGGCAGTCGAGAACCGGCCGACATCGGCGAACCTCGCTGAGACTCAAGGCTTCATGGACGATGATAAGCGGGTGCTGATCTTCTCCGATGCCGGCGGTACCGGCCGATCGTATCATGCCGATCTTGGGGCGAAAAACCAGCGCCTGCGCGTCCATTATCTGCTGGAAGCCGGTTGGCGGGCCGATACCGCGATCCAAGGGCTTGGCCGGACGCATCGCACAAATCAGAAACAACCTCCGCTGTTTCGGCCAATAGCCGCCAACGTCAAGGCAGGAAAACGCTTCCTGTCTACCATCGCGCGGAGGCTCGACACGATGGGCGCCATCACCAGAGGCCAGCGCCAGACGGGTGGGGCAGGGCTGTTCAGAAGCGAGGATAACCTCGAAAGCCCCTATGCACGGGCGGCACTCCGGCAGTTTTATTACCTTCTCCATCAAGGCAGGATCGAAGGTTGCTCGCTGACGACGTTCGAGACCGTCACCGGATTGTCGCTGACCACCGACGATGGCGGCCTGCGCGATGAACTGCCTCCGATCACAACCTTGCTCAACCGGCTGCTGGCTCTTCGCATCGAAACCCAGAACCTGCTTTTCGAAGTGTTCGAGAAGCTCGTGGCGGCAAAGATCGAGGGAGCCATCGCCTCAGGCAGCTACGATCGCGGCCTGGAGACGATCACGGCCCAAAGCATCATCGTGACCGCTCGTCGTACCATCTATACCCATCCGATCTCCGGCGCCGAGTCGCATGTGCTGACGATCGCGCGTCGCGATCGAACGCGGATTCGGAACCTTGTCGAAGTGCTTGCAACTGCGCAAACCGATCGCAAAGCGGTCTTTCTGATCAATGCCCGCTCGAACCGCGCGGCGCTGCAACTTCCGACGGCCAGTATCATGCTCGATGACGGGACAATAGAGGACAGGGTGCGGCTGCTGCGACCGACCGACGAAATGCGCTTCGGTCTCGCTGCGCTAGCCGAGACGCACTGGCAGCCGGCCGACAGAAAAGTCTTCACCGAACTGTGGGAGGCGGAAGTTGCTTCCGTGCCGGAGTTCACGACCAGTACGTTCCACATCGTTACCGGGCTGTTGCTGCCGATCTGGCGACGGCTTCCCGACGACGACTGCCGCGTTTACCGGCTCCAGACCGACAATGGTGAGCGCGTCATCGGCCGCCACATCGAGCCGACGCTGCTCGCCACCATGTATCGCAACCTGGGGCTCGACCATGTGTCATCGCTCGCTCCGGACGAAGCCTGGTCCAGTCTCGTGGAGGGACGGATCGGTCTGCAACTCGGCGATGGCCTGACATTGCGACGCTGCCGCGTCATGAACGACAACCGCGTCGAGCTGATCGGTTTCACAGAAGCGATGGTCCCGCGGTTGAAGGCTCTCGGCCTCATCTCCGAAATCATCTCCTGGAAGCTCAGGCTGTTTATCCCGATGGGAGCGCAAGGTTCGGCCGTTCTCGCGTCGCTCCTCGATCGTCACACGCTGGTTCGTGTCACCGACCGGACCGCAGCGGCTTGAACGGAGGCGATCATGACCGGTTCGGCCTCCGAACTGGCGCGCCGCCTTGGCGATCAAGCCGAGGCGGTGTGCCGCGAATATCTGTCAAAGGGGAATCGTTCGGGCAATCACTGGATGGTCGGCGATGTCCGCAACACGCGCGGCCGCTCCATGCATGTCCGGCTGACGTCCAATGCCAAGGGCCCGGCCGGCAAGTGGGTGGATGAAGCCACGGCTGAATTTGGCGATCTGCTCGATGTCATCCGAGAGAGCTGCGGCCTTGTCGATTTTCGTGATGTCGCGGACGAAGCGCGTCGTTTCCTCGCCATGCCGCAACCACAGGCGCCTACCTTAATCACGCAGCGCCAGCCCACCTCGGCACGCGGTTCTCCCGATGCCGCGCGTAGCCTTTTTGCGATGTCACAGCCGATCGCAGGCACACTCGCTGAACGCTACCTAGCCGGCCGCGGCATACTGCTGCCCGCACGCGAGCGGACCCTTCGCTTCCATCCCGGTTGCTATTATCGCGATCTCGTTACGGGCGAGACGCTGACCCTGCCGGCGTTGATCGCGGCCATCACCGACCTCGATGGACGCATCACCGGCCTGCAACGCACCTACCTGTCCTCTGGGCTGGACCCGAGCGGCAAGGTCGGCAAGGCGCAACTCGTCGATCCCCGCCGCTCGCTCGGTCATCTTCTCGGCAACGGCATCTGGCTTGGCCTTGACCCCAGTGCACCTGTCTCGGTCATGGCCGCCGGCGAAGGCTTCGAGACCATGGCTTCGCTTAAGATGGTGATGCCGGAGCTGCCGGTGGCCGCCGCCACCTCGGCCAATCACCTCGCCGGCCTGATCTTTCCACGCGGCTGCCGTCGCCTCTACATCGCAGCCGATGCGGACGCTGCCGGACGGCACGGTATCGAGCGGCTCAGCCGTCGCGCAGGCGAGGCCGGAATTCTCGCGCTGGCGTTGCGCCCGCAGCTCGGCGACTTCAACGACGATCTGCGCCATCTAGGCCCGACCCCTCTCGCGGCATGGCTCACCGACCAGCTCGTCCCGGAAGATGCCCGTCTCCTCCTGCAGTCCAGATGACCGCCTCGCGCCGGCAGGTGGCAGGGGCGGCGTCACCAGAATCCTCGCTGGGTATATGGCGGCGGCCGTCCGGAGAGGCCGCGCCCGCGGCCTGCCGAGAGGCGACCCCTGCCACGCCCCGGTCACGGCCGCAACGGCTGCGCCGTCCTCCGCTTCGCTCCGGCCTTCGGTGCAGCCGCGCCCGGGGCGCGGCCGGGTTTCGCTGTCAGGCCGCGATGGGCGCGGCCGTAACCGACGGAGACCCGCCATGACCTATGAGCTTCCACTTGACGACGGCTATGAGCCCTACCACGCCTCCTCGCCGACTGACCGAGTCATCCTCGAACTGCAGATGTACGGCCACCGCCCGCATCAGGACGAGCCCGATCCTCGCCTGCTGCCCGACGACGAGGTAATCCGGGCCGGCCTCGCCGGGATCGTCGAGACCTTCGCTGGCATGCTCGGCGAGACCAGGCTCGAACCCGACCTCGACGACCTGCTCTGGAGCTTTGCGAACGTCTTCCATCGCGCCGCCGAGCGCGTCGCCCGCACCCTCGACCGCAACGAGCAAGCGCAACGCTCCAGCCAGCACGAGCAGGACGGCTCGGAGGTAAAGTCCGTCGAGCTGGAACGGCTCACGTCCGAAGGCATCACCTATATCGAACGCCGCAATGTCCTCGAAATCATGCGCGACGAGGCCGCGGACCTCTACGAGGCCGAAACGGGGTCGGCATGGCGGCCGCGCACCGGCTCCAAGGTCTCGCATCAGTCGATGACAGCGGCGGTGATAGACAGCCGAGACTTCCTCGCCGCGCGCCGCCGGGCCGAAACCGAGGTGTTGGTCCCCGCCGGCACCAAGATCGCGTTCGCAGGCGGCCTCGACTGCGACGAACATGACCGGATATGGGACGCGCTCGACAAGGCCCGTGAGAAGCATCCCGACATGGTACTGCTGCATGGCGGCAGCCCGCGCGGTGCCGAACGGATCGCTGCCTGCTGGGCCGAGAGCCGCAAGGTCACGCAGATCGCCTTCAAGCCGGACTGGAACCGCCACGCCAAGGCCGCGCCCTTCCGCCGCAACGACCAACTCCTCGCCGTGGTGCCCTACGGGCTGATCGTTTTCCCGGGCTCCGGCATCACCGAGAATTTGGTCGACAAGGCACGCCGTCTCGGCATCCCCGTCTGGCGGTTCACGGAGGCCGGCGCGTGAGCACCGGTTTCTCTCATCCGCACCATCGAACTCGACCGCGCGCGGTTGGGTTCGACCCGCACGAAGCGCACCAGAAGCCTGCCGCCACAGATCGTATCGACGCGGTGGAGCGCGCCGCCGCGCAACGACGTATTGCGATCCGCGTTACACTCGCGTATATACTTCCGCAGCACAGGAAGCACACCATGGCGACCACAGTCACGAGGAAGGAAACACCCGTCTCGATGCGGTTCCGCAACGATGATCTCACCATCATCGACCGCGGCGCGGAGTTGCTTGGCCTGTCGCGCACCGAGTTCATGCGCCGCGCAGCACTTCACGAGGCGCAGGCCGCAATCCTCAACGAGACCGTCATCCGCGTGTCCCCGCAAGCCTATAACGCCTTCATGCAGGCGATCTCCGCCCCCGCGGCCCCACCCCCGCCGAAGGCGGCCGAGCGGCTTCGCCGGTCCGCGCCCTGGGACCGCTAGGTGGCGCTTTCCGGCATCGAACTTCTCGACGACAGGCACCGCCTCGACACCTTCGATTGCGGCAAGCCGGCGCTCAACGCATGGCTGGCCGGCTTCGCGCGAACGAACCAGGCCCGCGGCTTCACCCGCGTCCTGGTCGTTCATGACGAGGGAACAGTCGTCGGCTATTACGGCCTCGCACCGGGCGTGATCCAGCCGAACAGCGCACCGCGCGCCATTCGCACCGGACGACCGCCTGACCCGATCCCCTGCTTGCTGATCGGACAGCTCGCCGTCGACCACCGCTATGCCGGGCAGGGCATCGGCAGCGGCCTGGTCAAAGACGCGCTGCGTCGTTGCATTGCCGGCGCCGACATTGTCGGCGGCCGCGCAGTAGTAGTGCGGGCGATCGATGGCGAGGCTGAGCGCTACTGGCAGAGCTGGGGCTTCATTCCCGCGCGGGACAACCCGTCCGTCCTCATGCGCTCGATCCAGGACGTGAGCCTCTGGCTGGCCGATAAAAGTCACTAGCTTCGGCACGTAACGCCTCTCGTATCGGCAGGATCAGGGCGCGCCGGCCTTTGGCCGGCCGGGCTCTAGTCGCGGCGCTCCGCCGCTCCCCGAGCCGGCTTTGCCGTCTCGGCCTTCGGTGACGATCCCTCGCGCGGAAGAGGGAGAGCGGGGCCGGAGCGGGGCGGGGGCATTTTCGAGAAAGGAAAGCGACCATGGCGATGATATTCCTGGGCGGTTCACGCGACATCTTCGAACTGCCAGTCCCCGCGATCGAACGGGTCGGCGCGATCGTAGCGGCCGAACACGGCGTCCTGATCGGCGATGCGCCGGGAGCCGATGCCGAGATGCAAGGCCTGCTCGCGGGTTACAATTACGAGCATGTCGGCGTCTTCCATGCGGGAACCGAACCACGCAACAATCTCGGTGACTGGGCCGCCTATCACATTCCACCTCCGGACGGCGCACAGGGCTTTGCCGTCCACGCGGGGAAGGACCGGGAAATGGCCCGCCGCGCCGACTTCGGTCTGATGGTCTGGGACGGCGTATCGCCGGGTACATGCCTCAATGTGTTGCGCCTTAGCCTGATCGCCAGCCCGTGCGTGATCTACGATACGATGCGCGGCAGGGTAACGACCGTCCACAACACCGCAGATTGGCGCGCCCTGCTACACCATGCCGGCCCTGACGTGCGTCGGCAGGTGGAAGCCCGCATGACGGCGGACGAGCGGCTGGCGCTTCCGGCCTAATCTCCACGGGCTCACTGGGCCCGGGCGGCGTAAGCCGTCCGCCTTGACCCGGCCGGAGGCCGACCCGGTCGCTTATGCCCACACCGACGATCGTTCCCTGGTTCATTCGAAGCCAACCCCTTGCGAAACCAGCCATCGCGGCCCCCGGCAATTCTCAGGAACATTCTGCCGTGTGTCGCGCCAAAAGCAGGGCGGTTGCGGACCAGGCAGCGCGTTCCCGGTTGCCGCGCTTGACAGAGACACTCGCTGTTGCGGGAAACCGATCGGGACCTGCTGGACGCGACTGCGAATCCGGGCGCATGATGATGGAGACGCGTGCGGCAGCGGACCTCCGCGCTTGCCGGTCGGGTTCGGAAGGGCGTTGGAGAGGCAGATCCGCAGGCGGGGCAAACGCTTGACCGCTGCCGCCGCGCCCGGCGCGGCGGATCTGCGATGGTGGCCTGGTGTTCGTCGCCTGCGCTCACATCCGGACCAATCCCGTGGTTATGTCGCCTTTGTAGTGGACCGCCTGCTTTTGCGGTCAACCCCCGTTGGGGGTACGCTCGACAAAAATTTAGGAAAATTCGATTTCGGTCTTTTGTTTGCGGGCCAGGCACTTTCCTTCCCGCAAGCGGGTCCCGGGAAAGTGCGCCCGCTGCTTCGGCAAATAGAATTTTCCAGAATTTGTGCCGAGTGACTACAGCAGGACGGCCCTCTCCAGCGGCGCCATCGGGAATGGTCCCGATGCAACCGAAGGAGAAGTACTATGGCCACCACGATCGCAAACCTCACCGCCAAGGCCGACGGCTCGATGGAAGGCGTGTTCGCCACGCTGCGGGTCAACGCCCCGATCACCCTCATCCCGAACAACAACAAGTCCCACGAGGATGCCCCCGACTACCGCATCGTCAACAAGCGCACGGGCTTCGAGATCGGAGCCGGCTGGAACCGCATCTCCCAGCGTTCGGGCGAGGAATACCTCTCGGTCAAGATCGAGGCCCCCGAAATCGGCGTGATCTTCGGCAACCTCGCACCCGCCCCCGGCGGCGAGGAAAACAAGAAGGTGATCCTGTGGAACAACCCGCAGTGAACCGCAGCGAGCCGGCCCCGCGAGGGGTCGGCTCTCTGCTTGTTCCACACGATCAGGAGGCTTCCATGAGCCGTTACACCATCATCGTCACCGGTCGCGGCTACCGCGCGGACCCGGAAGCCATCATCGGCTACGACCCGCCGCTCCAAACTTTCTTCGTGCAGGTGTTCCCCCACGAAGTGACCGACGACCCTGCGCTCTGGCTCGGCACTTACGATCACGAGTTCGAGGCGCTCGACGACCTCCACCGCGCCGCGCTCGCCGAAGGCTACGACTTCATGCCGCTGCCTGCCGGCGTCACGTTGCTGCGACATCTTCAGTCGGAGTAGTTGCTTCGACCAAGAGGCCCGCGCCGGACGACGATCCGGCGCGGGCCTCTTTTTTTTCCCGGTTCTGATCGCCACCCTCGAATGTCATCAAACCTCGCGCGCTCTACGAGAGTCCGCCGTCTTCAATGACGATCCCTCGAGTGATGCGCCAAGGACCGGATCGACCGGCCCCTGGCGCCAACGAGGGGTTGCCCCTCGCGCTCCCTGCCGGCTGGTCGCCGGATATGGTCGCGTCCCCTGGCGGGGACGCGGGTCTATCTCTCTGACGTCCCAGTCTACTGGCCCCTCCCATCGCCTCAAGGACTGCGCGGCCCCTCCAATTTTCAGCCGCCACCCTGACGGGAGGCATCAGAAAATCGGCTCCTCCGCTTGCCGCCTTCGGCGGTCGCTTCGCGATCCTTGACCCGATGCTCGACTTGCCCGTCGCCGGTCTCCGTCATCAAGATGAAGGAGATTATGACGTGGCACACAACAATCTCATGCTTGTCGCGCAGCTTTCGGGGCTTCGCATCCAGGTTCTCGCAAACCGTTTGGGCTGCGACAGCGATCTCGCGCGTAGCGTCCACGACAAGCTTGCGTCTAGCCTCGCCGAAATGGTGGAAGGCCAACGCAAGATCCTCGACGCCGAGCGGGCGCTTCTCGCAGCGCGCCGCACATCAGACGAAGAGGACGCCTTCTTCGATCTGCATCACTACCGGACCGCATATTACGAAACCTGGCTGATTGAGACCGTCGCACTACTGGACGACTATCTGGTAGACGACCTCACCCAGGAATATTTCAACTTCCGCACCGGATGCTGGGATCACCGTGACGGCGAGGTACCGATCGTCGTGCCGGTCCCGGCCAATACGCTCTGCGGTCTCGCCGAAATGATCGCCGAGATCGAGGAAACCTCTGGCGTCAGGTTCAGCGTCGATCAGGTCTATTACAGCGAAGCCGAAGCGGAGGCCGCTTGGTGGGAAAGCACGGGCAATGACCCCGATACCTTCTTCGCAATGAACGACAGCCGCGCATGACAGCTGGAGGTCGAGGCGACGAAAGTCGCCTCCACCTCTTTTTTTTGTCAGCCCCGCTTCTACCGCACCGGATCAACATCCGACGTTCAGTCCGTGACGGTTCTATTCACTGAGCGGGCCAATGTTTCCTCTCCGCTCATTCTTTCGGGAGCTTGTGCTTGTGCGTGCCGATGTAATCCTGGACCGCCTTTCGCAGCAATTCCGTCATGCTGTGGCCATTACTGATCGCCAGCAACTTGAACTGACGCTGCTCCACAGCCGTCAGGTAATAGCCGCAGCGCACCATCTCCTCCTCGCGAATCTTCCTGCCGGCGATCGGGTCCTTCTTCTGACCCTGTCGCAGCAGCTTGCGAAAATCGGGCGCAGCCGCCGAGGTCGGCTTCGACGGTTCGTCGGACTGCGTCACCGCTGGTTCCATCTTCGCTTGCGCCGTATCGGCCCTCGGCGGAATGAACATGCTCGGCAGCGCCGGCGGTTGTGTCGAGATTGCCTTCATCATGCGGGCTTTCTTGGCATCGTCCGATTTGGGTGTGGTTCCGTCGCTCATGCGGCATTCCTCGTGGCTTCAATGAAAGCTTGGAGGACGTCGTCGAAGACCCCTTCGCTTTCGGCAATGGCTTTCGTGTCAGGTTCGGCAGGACTGTAGAGCGTCCGTCCAGTCTGAAGATCGCGATAGGCAACGCGGTTATTCAGGACATGCTCAGCGATAGGTGTGCCGTTGGCCTGGATGATTGTGCGCAGCTCGCTCAAGGCGCGCGCCCTGCCATCTATGATGGTCTGTTTGGTCAGCACGAACACTGCGGGCAACGGTCGGCCCCGGCTTTCGACTGCCAGAGGAATGTAGTGGTCGGTAATCTGGATTGCAGCGGTCACGTCATCGAGCGCGAAGTAAATCGGTACGACGACGATATCGGCCGCGAACAGCCCGGCCATCAAATTGTCGTTGGTGGTGCCTTCAGTGTCGATCAGGACGACGGATCGCTCGCCATTGTGCTGGGCAGCGGCATCAAGAAGTTCCTGCGGCGTCGTGGCGCTAACTACCTTGAGGCTGTCAGGGCGATTGCCGGCGTCACCCAGCATCTGGAACCAGCGGCTCATGTTCTGACGACGATCGCCGTCGACCAGGGTGACCGCGTAGCCTCGATGCAGCGCGACGGATGCGAGCGCACGCAGCATGGTCGATTTACCGGTGCCGCCCTTTGGGATTGCGGCAGACATGATCATGGCGGCCCCCTCCTTAGCTGAGCTGTCTCCATGTCTCTTTGTTTCCAAGTTAACATTGAAACAAATCATCAACGCATCATGGAGACATGTCATCATATCACGATGGGAACATTGCGGCATCACACAATGGTACCATCCGTCTGGCAACAGTTGAGCGCCGACGAGAATCCCTGCTGGCTCAAATAGCCGCCGCGGTAGCTACGCCCATGGGGTGAGGAAAAAAGCGATGACTTCGTGAGGACCGAGCTCGCTGTCTCCATGTTAACATGGAGACAAATCATCAAAGCAACATCGACATGTCCCATCATGCCGCTATGGAATGAGGATTTAGCGTTTCGAGAGAACTCACCTGCATTGTGTTCATCTTCCTATTGGCAGGATAGCCTATTTTGTGATACACACAAAATAGGCGGCGCGGCCCTGTCGGGCCTTAGCGCCCGCAAGCGGGCTTGAGAGATGGACACAGACGCCGAGAAAGCACCGGAGACGAGCGCGCTACGCGGCTATGGTGAGGTGGCACACATCCGGTTTTCGGCTGACGAGTTGGCGAGCCTCAAAGCCATCGCGCAGCGTGAGAGCGTGACCGTCAGCGAGGTCGTCCGTCGGCTGGTGCGAGCCGAGGCCGGCGATCTGCCTGTTGCGACGGAGGCGTTGCGGCCGGCAATCGTTGACATGACCGATCAGTTGCGCCGCGTCGGCATCAACTTCAATCAGGCGGTGCGCGCCATGAATGAGGGCCGCGCCGGTCATGACGAGGATCTCGAACGGGCACTGATCGCAGTAGGCGATCTCGTGCGGCAGTTTCGCGAAGAGCTGAAATCGATGACCATCGAGTCTCGGAAGGCGAGGGGGACCAAGCCATGAGCCGTCGCCTTGCCGGCTACGCGGCCGAGATCGAGCGCTATCTACACGGGCCTTCCACGGTGCGTGAGGATCCGGAGGAGGACGAACACATTTCGAGCGCGCGACGCGAGGCCGGCGAATTCCAGGCAATGAGGCTTTATGAGCGTGCCGGCGGCAGCGGGCGCACAGGGCAAGGGCAGGCCGGCTCAACGGGAAGTGGCGGCGGCGCTGGTTCGCTTGCGGCTCGAGGGAATACCGAAGGCCATGCCGCGGGAGCCATATTCAGCGGGCCATCGATGTCAGGTGCGTCTCAACTATCGTCTAAGGCGGGCAGTGCGTCGATCATGATCTACACCGCCACCCTCGCCGGTTTCCGGCCGGTAGAGGAGGAAGAAGATTGGAAGCGGCGGGGCGGTGGCGGCCGCGGGGGTAGAGGCGATGTCCAGTATGGGAGAACTGGTGCGGCGCGAACTGCCTATCAGGCACGGGCCGTGGCAGCGCGGGCCGGCTATGCCGCCGGCGCTCAGCCTGCCGTGTTCAAGGTGATGCCCAATCCGCCATCGACCAAGGAGGCCGCTGCACGGCTGATCAATTATCTCGGCAGGCGCGAGGACGAAAAAGGCGAGAAGCACGATATCGACATCTTCGACGAGGGCGGCCAGGTCCTGGCAACCGGCGCCGCGCGAAAGGCGTTTTTGGAGACGTTCTGCGAGACGTTCGAACCGCCGCTCGAAAACACTAATTTTATAGAGGTGCGTTTCGAGCTGTCGGGCGATGTCTCCGACGCTGATCTGGGCGAGGCGCTAAACAAGGCGTTCGGGCCGAAGCCCTTTGTCTATTCGCGGAACGACGAAACGGTGGAGGCCTACGCACATGTCGAAGAGCGGGCAGGACCGCTTGCCAAGGTGCTTGCCGGTGGCCGGGAGAATTCGCGCAGCAAGGCGCTCGAAAAGATCGAAGCCCGGTTGGACGAAGCCATGGACGCGGCGGGGGTGACTGCAAAGGCAGAGGTGACGGCGGCTGTCGGCCAGGAGCCCAAGGCAAAATACTTTTTGCAGAAGTTCATCCGGACCTACAAAGATGTCCGCGATGCGAACGGCGGGCCAGTTCGCGGCGCGAAGAACCCTGCCAAGGCAGCGGCTGCCGTCTATGAACAATGGCGGCCGCAGCTTTCAAGTCGTGAGCGCCGCAACGCCTATCATCTGCTGTTCTCGGCAAGGGCCGGTACGAATGCCAACGCTGTTATGGCTGCGGCGCGGGCTGTCCTCGAAGAGCGTGCTCCGGGATACCAATTCGTCTTGGCGCATCACACCGATACCAAGCACGTTCATGCCCACGCCATGGTGCAGGCACGGTCGGCCGACGGCGAGCGCCTGAAATTCTACAAGCCTGATCTGGTTGCCTGGCGCGAGGCCTTTGCGGAAAAAGCGCGCGAGAACGGCATTGCCATGGTGGCGACGCGCCGCATGGACCACGCGATGACGCGGCCGTTCACGAAAGAGCATGCCGGCGCCTACAACCGGTCCCAAAGAGATCCGCGCTATCAGGTCAGCGCCAAAACGATCGAGCGGGTGGAGGCGAAACGGCAGCGCCGGATCGACGGGCAGGCCCTTGTCGTAAATGGTGATGCGATCGCCGCCGCATGGCAGAAAACCGTGACGACCATGCGGGAAGTCGGCGTGATGGGTCAGGCTCTCATGGCGGCCGAGTCGATCGGCAAGAACCTCCTGCAATTTCGTCGCGATCGGGTAGGGGAGGGGCGCCCAAACCCTGCCATGGATCGTCGAACCGGCGAGCAGGGCCAAAAAACTTTCCTGTCCCATCCCGGTATGAGAGAATTGAATGCACTGATAGGAGATTTGAACATGGCGCAGACCCCCTTGGAAATGCGGCGTCAAATGGCCCGCGTCAATCAGGCGTTCGACAACATGCGCGAGACGCTGCCGCCGGCGCATCAGGCGCAGGTCGAACAGTATCGTGAAGAGGTCAATGACAAGATGCATGACCGGCTGGCACAGCTGCAATACGAGCGCCAGCAACAGCGTCGTGGCGGTAGCGCCGGCGAGCCAATCCCCGAGCGCGAGGCACGCGGGCGGGATATTCCGAACCGCGACGAATTCCGCCAGCCAGAACAGCCGCGCGCCGGCGGGGAACCGGCGCAAGCGAGAGCCAAACAGCAGGACGCCAACAAGCAGAAGGCGCGACAATCAGAAGAGCAGGACCGCAAGACCCGGCGCTCAAATGAGAATGACTACGAGCGTTGAACGTTGTCCGAGACGGCGCTGATCGACTCTCTTGATGCGCCTTTGGTTCCGCTTTGGGTTTGGCTCGCACTGGAGTGGCCAGAACCGGCTTGGAACAGACAGGTTGCGCGCGTCGGCCGCCCTCCGCGACTATCTTACCCGTTGGCGCGTGGTACTGGCACAGCGAAAGTTCGCTGTCGGCCAGGCCGCCGTCGCTGTCGGCGACGACTCCAAAAGCGCTTTCGTGCACGGCTTTAAGCGCATCGTTGGTCGGTCCCCGCGCTCCGGCTGCTATCGACCGCATGTCGGTCATTCGGGGCTAGAGAGCGATTCCTGAAAGCTGCCATTCGTTGTCACAGGGCTATATCGGCTTTGCGCCCCATATCGCGCGAACCGCACGATCTGCCGCTGTCCATCTTCGGGCGGGCGATGACGGCCGCAGCGCTCACGACTTCGCCCGACTCGTCGGAGGCAAGCAGCGGGATTAGCTTCGAAAGCTTCGGCTGGATTTCGATGATTGCGGTCATTTTCAGCCCCTCAGATTCCTTTCAGCCGAAAATAGACTGGTGCCTTGCAACCGACGAGAGGCAGGGGAGGGCCTGTTTTCCCGTGACCTAAGACCCCACTCGGCCCAATCTTCGCGCTGTATGACCCCTCCAGACGCGACAGATTCTTGCGCGACGGTCGAATCTGGCCTCAACCCTGATGCGCGGAGTAGAATCCCCGATGGTCTTCAAGAAACTCGGATAGCGACTTCGGCTGTCTTCCAAGGAGCTTTGCAATGTCTGGTGAGGGGGCGTTGTCATTGTCGCTATATGCCGAGGCGATATGGGCGAGGTCGAAGGCCCGCCAGTCTGGCATTCCCGTCGCCCGAAGGCGGTTCACGTATTCTTCGGGTGCAACTGCCTCATACTTCACCGGACGACCCGCAACGGTCGTGAGGGCTTCGGCCACGTCGTCATAGCTGACGGCCTCCGGCCCGGTCAGCGCGTATTCCTTGCCGACGTGGGCCGCAGGATCGCGCAGCACCATGGCCGCCACCTCGCCAGCATCGCGGGTATCAACAAGCGGAATGCTGTTTACTCCCATTGGTGCAGAAATCAGGCCTTTCGTGCGGACAGCTTCGGCAGCGCGCAGCAGGTTCTGCATGTACAGGTGCGGCTTGAGAAAAGTCCAAGTGGCCGACCCCTTGCGGACTTCCTCATCAACCTCCTCATGCTCGCGCATCAGCGCCACAGGCGACGACAAGGACGCACCGATGGCCGAGAGCTTGACGATGTGACGAACTCCAGACTGGCGAACCTGCGCCAATACCCGCTTATGCTGGGATGCCGAATCCGGGCTATCCCGGCCTGCCAGCAACATGACGGTAACGCCCTTGAGGGCATCAGCGATCGATGCTTCGTCATCGAAATCGCCTTGCGCCACCTGAATGCCGTCAGGTGCCACAAACGAGGACGGGTTGCGAACAAGGGCGCGGACCTTTGCGCCGCCGCCGGCCAAAGCATTCAAGGCAGCACTTCCAACTTGGCCCGTCGCGGCTGTAATAAGGATCATGATTCGAATCTCACTTTGGCGTTGGTGGTCAGCGTAGCAGCTAGGAGGCATTTATGAAGGGTTATTGGCTCATTCTCGGCACGGCCGTCACCGACCAGGAGGCACAGGCCGAATACGGGAAACTCTGGGCCCCGATCGCGGAGAAATACCAGGCGCGCCTCAACCCGACGACGGTTCCACCATTGTTGAAGGAAGCGCGCGACACCGCGCGGGTCATCATCGTGGAGTTTCCCACCTATGAACTGGCGGTCGCCTGCTACGACGATCCCGCCTACATCGCGGCGCGAGAATTCGCGTTGAAAGCATCGAAGCGGGATCTGGTAATCGTCAAAGGGGATATCGCCTGAACGCTGCTATCGCAGCGCTCGTTGCCCGAAGCTGTCCTTCCGCTTGCCACCCAATCGCAGACATTTAGCACTCTCTAATGTCTGGCGGGTCGTACAAGCTGACGTTGTGCTACATTAATTCACGCATTTCGGCCGTGAATTTTGCGGCCCACTGAACTGTCCGAATGGCGTGAAGCGACCTCATTGCGGACTTTCCGTTCCCTTGTGTTAAGCTCCGGAACCTGCCGTCCCCCCGCAGCGTAACCGACTTGAATTTGGGGCTGTCCTGGAGATCACATCTGGCTGACCACAGATGGCTCTGGCCTCGACATCTGGCGTGACTTCAGGTTTCGATCCCCTCGAGTAGCGTGACGAGAGCCGCGTCAAGCGGGTCCAGTCCGACTTTTTCGGCCCGAAAAAGCCCATCGATGGTCAGCATCGTGATGCCGTGCAGTTGCGCCCAGCAGCCGGCTGCCTGGCCGCGCACGTCGCGTCGGCGCACCACTCCTTCGGCCTGGCCCCTCTCTAGGAGGTCGAGCAAAACCCCAAAGGTGGCCAACGCTCTCTGGTTCAGGTGCACGTCATCGGTGTTGACCGCATCTCCGCTGAGCATGAGGCGGTACAGGGCCGGGTTCAGGGTTCCAAAGTGGACATAGGCCCGGGCCCCGGCGATAAACTCCTCACGCAGGGATTTTGATTGTGTCGGCCGTGCCTTCAACATCGTCTCGCGCAGTTGGTCGAAGCCCATCAGCGCCATCTCTGTGAGCAGCGCCGCCTTGTCGGGAAAGTGTTTGTAGGGAGCTGCGTGACTGACGCCAGCGCGCCGCGCCACCTCCCTCATCGTAAACTGCCAGCCCTTCTCTTCGGGCAGCATATTCATGGCCGTTTCGATGATCGTGCGCTTCAGGTCACCGTGGTGATAGGGGCGGGTTTCTGTTTCTTGCATCAATTTTTCCATGTAGTCAGTGAAAACATATGTTGACATCGCCTACATCGAGACCTATGTCAACGAACGAAAGTTATCATTGTCTACATTACCAAGGAGAACCGACCATGAAAACCCTCTCTGCAATCGCCCTGTCAGCCGCCCTCGTCACAACCGCAATTGCGTCCACTGCTGCCAGCGCCGGATCAATCACGCTCAGTGCTCCGATGGCGGGCATCACGCTGCAATCTCGCGATGTTGATATGTCGCTCTACTTCATCGAGACCGCTGGTGGCAGGTATGAAGTTGTCGCCACCTATGTCGACGATACAACGCCGAACGATCCCGGCCGACTTGTCATGTCGCTGGCAGACGGGGATAGCACGTCATTCGGGCTACCCGGACATCCAGGCGTTCTGTACGGATTTTCGCGGACAGGTAGCTCCGTCACTGTATCGGACATCCTTGTCTCAGGCGATGGTTCCTGATGGCGGAAATGTCCGCCATTGCACTGACCAACGCGGTATTCGGGCGGAGCGGAGAGAGAAGTTACGTGTTGGTGAGTATTGGCGCAAATGGCGGGAACAAGATGCCCGCTGTAACAAATAGCCGCCCGAAACCCGCCAGTCCGCTTCCCACCCCAGACGAGCCCTTCCGAGGGCCCTTGACCGCCTGCGATCTTGGAATGTCTACTTGCGACCGCATCTTCGCCGTTCAAGAACTCCGCTTTACCACCCAAAAGCAGCCGTTCGCCTTCGAGTTTCGGGACGCGCGCCTGAATGCAGCGAGCGCGCACCAGCTGGTGCGTCGAAGCGTACGATGACGCGCGCCGTCCAGCGGACGCTGAAACCCCTCGTTTTTCAGGCCGACGCTAATCTTTGCGGCGAAACACCCAAAGTTTCGCAGTCAGTACCTGCCGGACTTCGTCTCCACGGTTCAACGTTCGCGATTCCAACGTCACCACAGCCTGGTTGGGTTTCGACTTCGATGGTCGGATTTCGATGATACGACTTTCAACGTGGAGAATGTCGCCTGGCCGAGTGGCGGTCGGCCAGGCGATCTCGCCGCCTGCTCCTATGATGCCGTGCGCTAGAGGGACACTCTCGGTGATGAGCTTCATGGACATCGCCATCGTATGCCATCCGCTCGCCGCCAACCCCCGGAAGAAGGAGTCCTTGGCTTCGTCAGGATCCGTGTGAAACGGTTGCGGGTCATACTGTCGGGCGAAGGCGATTATGCTCTCCTGATCGACCAGTTGCTCGTCGCTCTGGAACTCCTGGCCGACCGCCAGGTCATCGAGAAAGAGTGTGCCGTGTGGCCTCATGTAATCAGCTCCGTCCTAGAGATTCATTGTGTCTGGTCGCCAAGCGCCGGAGGCATCTTCGTCGCTTGGCGTCCCGCCAACATGCCGCTTAGCTTGCCCGGTGCTTCGCCTGTCCCTCGAACGAGCGCAGGAAATCGTCGGAAATGATGATCCTCAGTGCTTTCCGCAGCGCCGCGGCTTCGGCAGCCCCGAAGAAGTCCTCAAACCGCTTCTGCGCCTCGTCAAACAGATGATCCGAAGCCTCGATCCGAGCAAGTCCTTCGGGCTCGATCGCGATCAGGCGGTTGCGCTTGTCTTTCGGGTCGACGGACGTCGACAGGAGGCCATCCCGAAATTGCGGCTTGAGTGTATGGGCGAGGCCGCCGGGATCCAAAACCAACGCGTCGGCCAAGGCACCGACTGTAAGCGGCCCCTCCCGCCGGACGCACACGAGGATCGCGCGCTGGGTCGTCTTGATGCCGCTGGGTTCCAAAGCGACATCGTAGACCTGCGACATGCGCCGCGACGCCTTGCGCAGGGCCGTCGCATATACAGCTATCGCCCCGGCTTTCCGATCCGTAACACTGGAAAGAACGCGGCGGCCGCCAATACCGTGCCGCCGAAGACGACCCAGGCGAAGGCCG
>NZ_JBTMXB010000041.1:0-31423 GCF_054489405.1 Mesorhizobium sp. A623 | reverse complement strand
CAGCACCGTGACGAGCTTGGGCGTAAAAAGGTCTGCGAAACTTGGCTTGATCGATCGGGTGGCCATGACAATCCTTCCGTTTGCCACAATTTTGGGCGGGATCGTCGGCCGGGTCAGGTCGGCGCCGCGCTTGACGGCTTCAGGGCAACGTCATGAGGGGTTCTTGAGGCGAACGCCTCGCCCGCCACCTCCGCTGATTGCGTTCTCGCTGATCAGTTCGATGCCTGCTCGATCAAGCGCCTCGATAAGCTTGGTCAATGAGTCAATCACGCCGCGTACGTTGCCATCGCTGCTTTCCATGCGCTGGATGGTCGGCACCGACACACCGGCCAGTTCCGCGAGCTGACGCTGATCGATTCCCAAGAGCGCGCGGGCAGCACGCATTTGCGCAGCGGTGATCATTGGCGCTCCAATCCAAAGTGTCTATTGGATTGTATCAAATACCTATAGTGATGTCTAGAGCGTCAATCATGCTATCTGAGATCGTACTTGTCATCCCACTGGCTGTGAATATCCACTACCGGACGACCAGTACGGGAATGGTCGTATTCGCCAGCACCTCGGAGGTCTGACTCCCGAGAAGAACTTTCCGTATACCCCGCCGACTATGCGAGGACATCACAATGAGATCACAGCCTTTGAGCTTGGCGAATCTGACGATGGCCTCGGCAGGAGAAGCGTCGATTTCATGCACCAGATCTACCGCGACGTCATGCTCGGACCCGCGCTGTTCAATGAATGCAAACCGTTCCTTCATGATTGCATCGATCTGCTGGTCGTAACGAGAAACGGGATCATGGACACCGCCCAGACGGGCAGCCCTGAGCGCCGACGAGTTCATCCGGCGCTTCCTGCTGCACGTCCTGCCCGACGGCTTTCACCGCATCCGCCATTACGGTTACCTGGCTAATGGTCACCGTGCCGCCAAGCTCGCCCGGTGCCGTCTGCTGTTGCAAGCGCCTACGCCAAACCCGCCGCCCCCCGGCTGCCGACTATCGTGAGCTTTACCAACGGCTGACCGGCAAATCTCTCGATCGATGCCCGTGCTGCGGCGGGCGCATGGTCGAACTTGGCTCTGTTCCGCGCCGCTTCCGGCCGCAAGCTTCATGGGATACATCATGACTTCCATTGTCGCCGGCAAGTCGATCCTTGTTCCACCGCCGCCGTTTACCGCCGACGACGCTTCCGGTTGCGCCAAAGCTGCCGACCACGGCCTGATGGAGAGCGGCGTGACAGCTTGCCGGACGCCAAAATGCGACGGCTTCGATCACAACTCCCAATCCACCTGTCCTCAACTGGCCGCAAGCCCTTTCCGATCATCGCCCAGGCGCGGCCAATATCCCCCGCTCCGGGTGCCGGCAGCGCACAAACCCCATAGGCCACGTCCGCGATCCGCAGCTTCGTTCAATCAGGCTTCTGTTCAATCCCGCATGCAGTGCGAGGCAAGCCGTTGCCGTCAATCCTGCGGGATCAAACAGAACCCTCATTCATTCCGATGGAGCCGGCCAGCGATTCCGATTAATCACCGGCCACCCATTCCGATTTCATTCCGGCCGGGCTTCCGATTTGAAGCCGGCCACCTTTAGACATCACCTGGGTCGTTGTTGAGGTTTGCTTCGAGTTTCGTTTCGGGTCAAGCCTGAGCCGTTTCCGGCATGGCGATGGCTCGTTGTTTTCGCATGCTCTCGCCGGCCAGTTCGATGCTATAGGTGTTGTGCACGAGGCGATCGAGGACGGCGTCAGCGATGGTAGGATTACCAAACATCAAAGGGTGCTGCCATTCTCGATGGGGTGGTATCCCATTTGACGACGATGCCGCTACACTGCTCATCTGATCTTGAACCGATCGGAGAAAGAGTGGAAAATGCCGCCGCGTGAGTGGTCCATGGCCAAAGCTCAGTTCGCCGTCATCTTCGGCTAGCACTTCATCAATGCAATGGCCGCATAATGTTCAATCGCTCGCCCGCACACGAAATTACTGACAGTCCCGTGTGCTGCTTTGAAGCCCGTGCCATGCGATGCGCATGGCAAGGTCGACGAGATCCTCTCGCGTCGTGCCTGGGTGGTCAAGCCACCACACGGCAACCGCGTGGAGGCCTTCCTTGAGAAACTCGGTCGCGGCTTGCACGCGTGCCGGAGTGCTTCCCGCCATAAAGGTGGCAAGCAGGACCGCTAGGCCCGCCGAGGCGCCGGCCTGCACCTCACACAAAAGCTTCGCGGCCACCGGGTCGCCGGATGGAACCGCCAACAATATCCGGGCGGCATCCGGCTCCATCTCAACGAACGCAAGGAATGCGTCCACGGCGTAGCGGAATTTTTGTTCGGGCGTCGCATCGCCTTCCACGCTCGACCTGCCCTTGGCGTTCAATTTATCGCGGATCGACTCGAGCACGTTTACAAACAGCGCCCGCTTTGAGGGGAAGTGAACGTAAAGTACCGGTTTTGTTATGCCAGCGCTGGCTGCGATATCGTCCATTTTCACGTTGTCGTAGCCGGCGGCCGCGAATGCACGCACTGCTCCGGCCAGGATTTTGATCCGCCGTTCCTCCACGGTCAACCGCTTGCGTACCCTTGACATCATAGGCGGCAACATCACCTACTTATGGGTAGGTAAGCAAGCACGAGGTGATATCATGCGCGTTTTCGTATCCGGCCTCATTGTGCGGCCATTTACACTGCGGGCCCTCATGGCGAGTTGTCGCTTGGCATTTAATTGTAAGAATGCGGCGGTTTGGTCGGGAGTGGGAAAAAGGTGGGGGTAAGAGCCTTCGGCTAAATCGAGGCCTTTTCCGGAAAGGGCACTTGGTGATGGGGGAATTGAGGATGAGGGTCTGGGTTGAGACCGTCGGTGCCGATGGCGTTCCGCAGCGTCGGGAGATTGCAATCGTCGACCGCAGTGTCGAGGGAGCGCGTCTTGACGAGTTCGGCCTCTCCCTGGAGGAAGGCAAGGCGGTACAGCGCCGTCTGCAGGAGGAGCTCACGCAGTTTCAGACGGATCAAGCCAGTCAGCAGGATCGGAAATGTCACGACTGTGGCCGCCTTCGCGGGGTTCATGACTATCGATCTCGTACGGTCCATTCGCTCTTCGGTATTTTGTCGCCTGCGCGTATCCCGGTTCCGCAGTTGTGCCTGCGGAAGGGCAAGATCGGGCATTGGAAGCATCGAGACCCTGTTGAAGAGCCGAGCAACGCCGGAATCGGAGCGCGTTCAGGCCGAACTCGGCTCCCGGCTATCGTTTCGATAAGCAGCCCGTGTGCTTGATCTCTTTGTACCGGCCGCGCGACCACACGATCATCGAACCGTCGTCGAGCGGCTCGCCACAGTCGCCGATCAGCTCGAAAAGTGGGATGCCGCCAGCCCCTATCGCATCGGCCGAACCAGCCGAACCGCCATCTCAGTTTTCATTGATGGCGCCTACATCTGCGGGCTCTGTCGCAAACTCGGAATTGAGGCACAGAAAGGCTTCCTGCTCAGTTTTTACGCGGCCAAGATTTCAAACTGTTCGACAAGTGACGGTGCGGGATTGTGCGCGTACCTCGCCTGTCGTTTCCGCATCATGTGGACCATTTCAATGCCGCACAGGATAGTTGCTGTGCAGGTGATCGATTTGAAGCCGAGCATGGACCGGATCCGGCGCTTGATTCGACGATGGTCCTGTTCAATCCGGTTATTGAGGTATTGGCTCTGCCGGATGCGGATCGGCTTCAATAGCCGTTGCGATTGGTCTCGAAGCCGGCTCTCGCCATCGCAGGCAATGATTGCTTCCCGGTTCGTCTGGCTACCGTCAATGACAATACGGTCTGGTCGGCCATGACGTGCCCGCGCCTTGCGAATGAAGCGTTTGGCAGCGATCAGATCCCGGTTCTCGCTGAAGAAGAACTCGACCGTGTCGCCCACGCTGTCGATGGCGCGGTAGAGATACATCCAGCGACCGCGTACCCGGACATAAGTTTCATCAACGTGCCACTTGACGGTGACCGGACGTTTTCTCCGGTTGAAGCGATCAAGCAGCAGCGGTGAAAAATGCACAACCCAGCGGTGGACGACCTGTGAAAAATCCTGTTTGGACCTGAAATATGCTATGGTTCTGGCAGTGTTTCCGGGGGGATTTGGGGATGAATCGCATCGATCCGAAAGCATCAGTGAATGTTGCCGCAGCATCTAACGGTCATATAACTCAATCGCGAAGCAGGCCAGTTCGACTGGTGCAAGCGGATCGTCGGCAGCTTTGTTGGGAGATGCTGGATGTTGAACGGCTGGTGGAAGAAGATCATCCTGCTCGGGCGATCTGGGAATTGGTTGGCCAACTTGATCTGTCTGCCTTTGCGGCAGGGATTGGCTCGCTTGAAGGTGTTGCCGGGCGACCCGCCTATGATCCGCGGCTTCTGGTGAGCTTATGGATTTACTCTTACAGCCGCGGTATCGGATCTGCCCGTGAGGTGGAGCGTCGCTGTGAACACGATCCGGGCTTTCGCTGGTTGGTGGGGCTCCTTGTCATCAATCACCATACCCTGTCCGACTTTCGCCTTGCCCATCGCGAAGCTCTTGATGAAATGTTCACCCAAGTACTCGCCGTGCTAAGCACAGAGGGTCTGATCTCTCTGCAGACCGTCATGCATGATGGTACGAAAATCACTGCGCAGGCGGGGCCAGGCTCTTTCAAGCAGGAAGCGCAGATCGTCAAGCATCTGGCCGCCGCACGAGATTATGTCGCTTCGATGGGAGATCCTCGTAACGGGGAAGCAACAGTCCGGCAGACCGCTGCACGCGAACGGGCTGGGCGCGAACGCATTGAACGGCTTGAACAGGCGCTTCTCCATGCCCAACAGATAAGTATGGCCAAGCGCCCCGGCTATGCGCGCGCCCGCCAGCGGCAGACCGGGGTTAGTTCAACAGATCCGGAAGCGCGGATCATGCGTCATGGCGATGGCCACTACGCCTTGAGTTATAACGTCCAGATATCGACGGGTGCAGCTCATGGCATTGCCGTGGGTCTGGATATTGGACAAACGGCCCCTGACTACGAATACCTTGCTCCGGCAATTGAGCAGATTGGAAAGCGCTTGGGTCAGTCGCCTGATCAGATGGTGGTGGACGCAGGTTATACCAGTCGGGCGAACATTCTGGCCGCGCATGAGAAAGACATTGAACTTGTTGGGCCATGGACTGAAACTGATGGCCGCGCCAAGCAACGGTTTGCGCGTGTTGGGGTAACGGACGCTTTCCTGCCCGACAAGTTCCAGTATGATACGGCGTCTAACAGCTACGTTTGTCCGGAAGGCAAGATACTCACCGCTCGCTATGGCCATGTGCGACCTGGAAGAAAGATGGTGCGTTATCTGGCCAGCCCGACCGATTGTCGGCCATGCCCCAGTCGCCGCCAATGTTGCTCAGGCAACCAGCGCTATGGGCGATCGATTGTCGTTACACACGAGGACCCTGTAGTGAGTGCGTTCCGCTCTCGGAAAAATTCGCCAGAGACAAAAGCGTTAATCCGCGAACGTGGGCGTGTCGCAGAGTTCGTCAATGCGTGGCTGAAAGATAAGCTGGGTCTGCGGCGCTTTCGTGTGCGCGGGTTGGCAAAGGCAGGAACGGAAGCCCTGTGGGCCCTGCTGGCCTACAATATCCGGCAATGGATCCGCCTGCGCTGGAAGCCAAGAATTACAGCGGCCACCGTCTGAGGACCAAGCCTGCAAGCACGACTAACCGCAGAAGTTGGCCCCAAAAGGCCCTCTTGCACATCGTAGTCATCGGTTTGCTCTCGCATCGCTGGAGCGGTGCAGCTTTGAACACTATCCGGTACCAAACCTAATAATTTCACAGGTCGTGGACCGTGGAGTGGTCGACGTGAATGCCGCGCTCGGCCATCATCTCTTCCAGATCACGCAGGCTGAGATTGTAAGCCAGATACCACCGTACGCACAGCAGGATTACCGATTGGTCGAAGTGACGGCCACTGAACATCGACGAGCTGGACGCTCCTATTAACCTCGCCATTTCTCCCAGATTGTGATTCCATCTTCACTTGATGGCGGTGGAGGCTTTTATGGGAACTGCACCTGGGTTCTTCGATGTGGATGACCGGCTTCGACGGTTGAGCGATCTTGGCGATCAGTTGGAAGCCTATGGCCGGGTTGTGGATTTCGAGGCGTTCCGGCCTGATCTTGGGAGGGCGCTTGCCTATACGAGCGGGCCGCACGGTGGCCGACCGCCCTACGACGCGGTCATGATGCTAAAGGTGCTGGTGATCCAGACAGCGAACAATCTGTCGGACGAGCGCACCGAGTTCCTGATCAACGACAGGTTGTCGTTCATGCGGTTTCTAGGTCTGGGTCTTTCCGACCGGGTTCCCGATGCACGCACGATCTGGCTGTTTCGGGAACGGCTGACGAAGGCCGGCGCGATCAGGACCTTGTTCGAGCGCTTCGACGCGATGCTGCGCGCCGCCGGCTACATCGCGATGTCAGGGCAGATCGTCGATTCCAGCCTTATCGCCGCGCCGAAGCAGAGGAACACGAAGGACGAAAAGGACGCCATCAAAGCCGGTTGCATCCCGCAGGATTGGCAGGGCAAGCCCGCAAAACTGCGCCAGAAGGACCGCGACGCGCGCTGGACGGTCAAGTTCACTAAGGCCAAACCGCAGGCGGACGGCACGATGCCGCCGGTCGATATCGCCATTCCTGCCTTTGGCTACCAGAACCATATCTCGATCGACGCCGAGCATGGCCTAATCCGCAAATGGCTGGCAACGGATGCCGCAGCCTACGAGGGAGCCCGGCTGCGCGAGGGTCTTCTCGACAGGACCAATACTTCCAGGAGCGTGTGGGCCGACACCGCTTACAGATCGAACGCCAACGAGGCCTTCATGGACAAGCAGGGCTTCATCAGCCGGGTTCATCGTAAGAAGCCGAAGGGCCGCCCGATGCCGGAGACGACCCGGCGCGCCAACAATCTGAAATCGAAGGTGCGCTCGCGTGTCGAACATGTCTTCGCCGAGCAGAAGAGCCGCATGGGTCTGTTCATCCGCACCATCGGCATCGAACGCGCCACGACCAAGATCGGCATGGCCAACATCCTCTACAACATGAAGCGCCTGATCTATCTGGACCGCATCGCCATCGCATGAGCTACGGCCCGAGAGGGCCAACACCGCTGCTCAACAGAGCAGAGACCAGTGCGCAAGCAAGCCCAGAAATCTCCGCCGGATGACTTGTTGTGAGCACCAGAATGGCCGTTAAGCCTCAGTCAGGACGTTGATCGAAGCGTCCAGCTCCCTGAAATGGAAGAACCTTCATGCTCCAAATAACGTTACCGTGCGGTTTGCGACAAAGCCCTTTGCGCTTCCAGTCAGCCGTTGCAACAAAACCCGCCATCATCCCCCTGCAGCAGTTCGCATACACGACAGGCAAGAACGCCTCCGACATCACGCTGGTAATCGACGCCATGGACTTGCTTCACAGCGGGCGGTTTGACGGCTTCTGCCTCGTTTCTGTCACGGATGGAGCGGGCCGCCGACAGTCTTGTGGCGTCGTTCAGCAGTGGTGTCACGAAAGATGAGGCAGGCCGTGTTAAGCGACCTGTCTTGAAAGTGCGCAGCGTGACCACAACTCAGAAAGCGCGCCAACGAGGTGATCTATGTCCGCGTCCGAATGAAGCGGGGATGGCGTGATCCTCAAACGCTCAGTTTTTCTCGGCACTGTCGGATAGTTGATCGGTTGAACATATATGCCGTAGCTGTCCAGTAGCAGGTCGCTGAGCCATTTGCACTTCGCCGCATCTCCCACTATGACGGGTACAATGTGACTGGCATTCGGTAGATGTGGGATACCGTTGGCGTTCAAGCGTGTACGAATCTGCGCCACCCTCTCCTGAAGCAGCTTTCGTTCGTAAGTGCTATGCTTCAAATGGCGGATTGAAGCGAGCGCCCCGGCCACAATGACGGGAGGAAGCGCTGTAGAAAAAATAAATCCTGAGGCGAACGAGCGGATATAATCGCATAATTGCGCCGAACCGGTGATATAGCCGCCCATAATGCCAAATGCTTTGCCGAGCGTGCCCTCGATGATCGTAATTCGGTCCATCAGACCGTCTCGTTCGGCAATGCCACCCCCCCGGGGACCATAGAGGCCCACGGCATGAACTTCGTCCAAATAGGTCATGGCACCATGCTTTTTAGCGACAGCGAGAATGTCTGCTATCGGGGCAATGTCGCCATCCATGGAATAAATGGACTCGAACGCGACGATCTTTGAACGATCGGAGCCATACTCAGACAGCAATCGATCAAGATCGCGCGGATCATTGTGTTTCCATATCCGCTTTTCGGCATTCGAATGTCGTATTCCTTCGATCATCGAGGCATGATTGCCTTCATCCGAAAAGAAAACTGCATTGGGAAGATTACTGCCCAATGTGCTGAGTGTCGTCCAGTTGGAGACGTATCCAGAGGTGAATAGGAGTGCAGCTTCTTTGCCGTGCAAATCGGCAAGTTCCTGCTCTAAAAGCACATGCGAGCGGCTGGTGCCTGAGATATTGCGGGTGCCTCCAGATCCGGCACCGTTTACCTGCAAAGCAGCTTGCATCGCGGAGAGCACAGATGGATGCTGCCCCATGCCAAGATAATCGTTGGAACACCAAACCGTTACCATACTCACGCGACCATTCAGATGACGTTTTGCATGTGGGAATCTGCCGGCCCTGCGCTCGATCTCGGCAAAAACGCGGTAGCGGCCCTCTGTGCGTAAGGCATCAAGTTTGTCTGCGAAAAATTGCTCGAAGTCCATTGTGTTTTTCTTGCTCGCTAGATGGTCGCATTGGCTGCCCGCCGTGTTTTCGAAATCTCACTCTGTCGAATGGCCGTCGATGAGCTCTGGAAATTGGAAGGCCAATAGACGCAGGTCGGAAATCTCTGACAGCCGGATTGACCATCCGCCGTCCAGCGCCAGTCCCCGGGCATCTCCCGTGCCGAAATCGGTCACGTAGTGGATGATCGAAACCACGTCATTTGTCTGGAGGTCACTTCTGAGCTTCACGAAAAAAGCCTTACCTTCAGCGGCTTGAGCTCTTGCATTCCGGCCGGTTGCCTCGGCTGGGTCCCCCGCCGGTCTCGACAATTGACGAACTTGCACTGACATTCATTTCTCACTGAGCGGCGCATCTGGAGCACTAGGGTAATTGGTTTATGCTGGCGTCCTCCTGAAGACGCCATGGAGCAGTTTGCAGCGAAATAAAGGCTCTTCACTCTTCGTAGGTATTCTTGCGCGGTCGTTGACGACCGCTAGGCCTTTGAGCTTCCAGCTTATTCAACAGATCCGCGGCATCGTAAGCATCTTCCTTTGCCAGACCCGACATGACGAGTGAGGGATTTGGCAAAGGCGTATCCGGATCGATAACGGACCAACTACCAGCTGGCTCCTGTTTCACCGTGTGCCGACGTTTCATCGATCGCCCGCGCTATTCCTGTCCACCGTGTTGACTACTCAGTTCCGACCCGCGCATCTGAAAATCAGATGTCAATTCGTCCTGTTCGATGAACCCACGGGATGCGCCAGGCGAACCCCCCGCCCCCCGCCCTCACTTCTCTCATGATCTCCAATAATGGTAACGCCCTCAGCCTTGAAGGCGTTGATGACTCTCGTCAGTGAATCGATGATACCTCGCACATCACCATTGCTGGCTTCCATCCTCTGGATGGTGGGGAGCGAAACGCCGGCTCGTTCAGCCAACGTCTTTTGGTCAATTCCTAGCAGCGCTCGTGCTGCCCGCATCTGTGCAGCGGTAATCACGCTGATCTCCGGATCGAAGGCCTATTGGTTACATTTCCAGGCATTGCTAGAAGCCTCCAGTAGTTGCCTCGTATTTTCACGAAGTTCTGTCGGAGCTGCGGCGAGTATACCAAAAAGCGCTTATCAATACCCCCTTAATTCGTGGAAGAAGAAAAAGTATCATTATTATCACAATTAGAATAGAAATAAGCATTGCAACGACGAAGTTAGATGCAAATAAATCTTGAAAGCCGAAAAATAAAGGAGCCGCAAGAACACCTGCAATAAGCATGGTAAACCAAGGTGCAGCATCATCGGTCGCGATGTCTGAATATCGCTCATTGCAGCTCGAGCACTGGTCTACTTGCTTTAGGTATGCGCGAAACAGTTTTCCCTTACCGCAGTTGGGACAGCGTCCAGCGAACCCACGTGCGAGGGCAAGCTGCAACGCTGGACCAATTTCGTTTTTCTGTGTATTCGCCATTTGATATTCATGTATAATACATGATCTTCAATAGTTCAAGTGCTATTTGTCGCACTTTTCACATGGGGCCATGAAAAGGCTTGCCAATCGCAATCTGCGCACACTTGCACTCATGCACGGCGCTTCATACAAAAGCGACGGTGCCCGCGCTCCGACCTATATCGGCAGAGCCATAACAGATCTTGCCTGTCTCAGAATGTAATAGGAAAGGGCAAATGGCGCCGGTCAAATCATTGAAGAATCCGGGTGACGTCGCTTCTCACGCCAAAAGGACCTGGTTGGCCGGGTGGGTTCAACCGATCGTCGCAACACCTTTAATCTGAGAGTCGGTCCGGAAAGTTATTCAGCTTGAACAGAGCTTTCGCAGCATGAGTCGGATAGACGCCAGTTTGAGGAAGGCGAGCGCGTTGCGCGTCAAACTCTCGAAGTCCTTGGCCAGCCTGCGACATCGCCCCAGCCATGCGAAAGTCCGTTCGACCACCCAGCGCCTCGGCAGAACCTCAAAACCCTTGGCGGTGTCGGATCGCTTGACGATGACGGTCGCAAGTCCAGGCATGGCTTGCTTCTGACCCTTGGCGAAGACAGGTCCCTGATAGCCGCCGTCGGCGAACAGTTTCTTCAAGAACGGATAACGCCCGAACAGCGTCTTCAGGACCAGCACGCCGCCGTCGCGATCCTGGACGTCAGCTGGATGAACCAGCGCGTGCAGCAAAAGCCCTACCGTATCGACGAGGATATGACGCTTCTTGCCTTTGATCTTTTTCCCCGCATCATACCCGCACGGGTCGATGCAACGTCCCCTTTTTCAGCGCCTTTGACGCTCTGGCTGTCGATGATTGCCGCCGTCGGGCTGGCCTCGTGTCCCATCGCCTCGCGGCATTTCACGTAGAGTTCCTGATGAATTCGGCCGAGCGTGCCATCCCAGTTCCACAGGTCGAAATAGCTGAACAGCGTACTCCTGGGCGGCAGGTCCTTCGGCACGGCCCGCCATTGGCAGCCCGTGCTGAGAACATAAAGAAGGCCGTTGAGAACCTCGCGCACATCGACCTCACGCCTGCGGCCGCCGTGCTTGGCAGGCGGTATCAAAGGTTCGACCAGCCCCCATTCCACGTTCGTCAAATCGCTCGGATAGCGCAGACCATCTCGATTGTATTTCCCGCGGTTTGCCTTCGTCCACATCGCGTCCACGCCCTCGTCGAATCAAATCGACTGCATGGAATCACAAGCGATTCATATCGTTCAACTTCTTTTTGGACCGACACTGAGAAGATGAGGAGGTGTCGCATGGTCACGTCACGGGTGTGGTTTACCGCAGAACAGAAGGTCGAGCTTTGGGAACGATGGAAGCAAGGTCAGAGCATTTCGTCGATCTCGCGGGCACTAGAGCGCAGGAACAAGGGCGGCGTTCAGCGGATCGTATCTGTCCATGGCGGCATTGCTCCGTCAGCAAGGCGTAGACCTCCCTTGGCGCTTGCAGAGGCGGAGCGCGAAGAGATATCTCGAGGGATTGCGGCAGGTCTTGCCATCCGCGCTATTGCACGAAGCCTTGGACGATCTCCTTGTCGGGGTCTTTGGCGATTTCCTCGCAAGGTGCCGCGACTCCGGGGGAATAGGCTAAAGCCATATCCCGCTGATTTCCAAGTGGCTTGGTCGCCGCGATTTCCAGTTTTCCTGGGCGCGGATATTCGTGATAATGGAGAGCTGCATCTTGCAGCGCCTTATTCTTGTCTTTTCCGTCGCTCGTCATTGGAGGCCTTTCTGGTTGACCGCACCGGCCGAAACCCGAACAAATTGATTTTCAAGTCTAAGAGCCCGAAGTTTTCTCATCTCGATGCTGCTCGTTCTGCGGACGAAACAGGTCTTTCCAGCTCTGTGGAAGCCGTTGCGGACGCCCGTGGCGATTGACTAATGCACACTCAACCTGAGCCTCGATAAGGATGTCGCGGCCGCGTCGAATAAGTTGCGCCATGAACACACGCGCACTCGACATGCTCGCCGTTGTCGTTTCTATGGTAACGAGATCATCGATGCGGGCCGACCGCTTGAAAGTGATCTCCAGGCGCCGAATGATCCAGACCAGTTGCGCATCGATATCGCTTAGAAACTGGTCGGCGTGTTGAACGCCAACGTGACGCAAATATTCGATCCGGCCGCGTTCCAGGAGCTCCAGATAACGTGCATGATAGACGACACCCGAAAAATCCGTATCTGCATAGTAGATGCGGGCATCAAGTCGATGTCCGGTGTTCGTTAGCTCTCCCGTCAAGCGCGTTTTGTCGTGGGCGGCAAAATTGTTCTTGTTTTCCATGGTTTTTCAAGTCCCAACAATCGGCAGAATTTCATTTGCCATGCACCGCCGGTCTTTCGTCACATGCTCCATGCACAATCAGTCACGTTCTGAGCCCGGCGAGCGCGTGCGCCATATGACGGTCAGAAACAAAGCCTTGGCCCGTGGCAAGACGATTAAGGCGAGCCCAACTGCTAGCAGAGGCCAGAGACTCATCGAAAGCCAGTTCGGCAGTAACGACCGGCTCTCAACCGACAGGGCCACCGGCACAATAATGTGACCTACGATCAGGATTGTAAGCCATGGAGCGGCATCGTCAGATCGAATATGCCCGTAAAGCTCTCCGCAGACAGCGCATTGATCAACCTGCTTGAGGTAGGCACGAAATAGCTTTCCCTTGCCGCAATTCGGACAACGCCCCGCAAGCGCACGTCGAACGGCAAGGAAAAGCTCTGGGCGCGGATGGGTTTGACCGTTGGACGTCACTTGCTTGCTGCTTCCATCAGGGAAAGTAGCCCTTTCAGAATTTCGATCGGCCGTGGCGGACAACCGGGAATGTGAAGGTCGACTGGGAGTACCTTGGAAACGCCGTCCATGACGGCATAGCTCCCGGCGAAACAGCCGCCATTGCGTGCGCAGTCGCCAATCGCCACCCCCCATTTGGGATGAGGCGCCGCGTCGTAGGTCCTTATCATCGCCTCGCGCATGTTCTTGGTGACGGGCCCCGTGATCATCAACACATCGGCATGGCGCGGTGAGGCGACGAAATGGAATCCGAAGCGTTCGATGTCGTAAAAGGCATTGTTCAGCGCGTGCATCTCGAGCTCGCAGCCGTTGCAGGAACCGGCGTCGATCGCCCGGATCGAAAGACTTCGTCCATGCCTCTTGCGGGCAGCCCGGTGGAGGGCCTTGGCCAACTCCTCACCGGCAGCATCGCTTGCTTGCGGCGGGCGCTCGGTTAAGGGCGCCTGCATCAGGCTTTTGAAAAGAAGCATTCGCATGGCAGCTTGCCTTTACAGGTCATGACCGGAATAGGAGCAGTTGAAGGATTTGTTGCACAGCGGGAGATCGGCGACGATGTTGCCTTCGATAACGCCAAGGCCGCCGCCCAGCCCATTCCGTTCGCTTGGAAGGCAAGCGCAAGGCCAGGGCTGACGAAAATAATGCCGATGTTTTCGATCGTACTGTAGGCCAGAAGCCGCTTCAGGTCTTTTTCCATCAGGGCATAGAGAATGCCAAGAACCGCAGTAGCGCTGCCAAGGAGTAGGACCACGATACTCGACCACCAAGTAGGCGGGCCGAGCAGGTCGAAGATGACCCGAATGAAGCCGTAGACGGCAACTTTTGTCATGATGCCGCTCATCAGAGCCGAGACATGGCTTGGGGCCGCCGGGTGGGCGAGCGGCAGCCAGACATGCAAGGGCACCAGACCTGCCTTCGATCCAGCCCCGAGCAACATCAGGATGAGTACGACCGTGGCAATCAACGGCGCTGGCTGCGTGGCGCGCATGGCCTCAAAGGTGTAATTTCCGGTCGGGCCCGCTAGTAGGCCGAAAGCGAGCAGGAGAGCCAAGGTCCCGAAACTCGCCATGACAAGGTAGATGTAGCCGACCCGCGTATTGTCCGGGTCTCGATGGTGGGCTACCACGAGTGCCCATGAAGCGAGCGACATGAATTCCCAAGAAAGCAGGAACGTCAAGGCGTCATCGGCCATCACGACAAGGTTCATGCCGGCCAGGAATGCGGGAAAGAACGGCAGCACGCGATGCGGCGCCAATTCGTGACGACCGTACCCAAGCCCGTAAAGACTGGATATCGAGCCCCCGAGATTGACGACGACGAGGAAGAACGACGAAAGCGCATCAAGTCGAAAATGCGCCGCGATCCAGGGTAATCCAACGGGCAGCGTGACCGTCTGCAGATCTGCCGAATTCAGGACAAGGTGCTGAAGAGCGACCAAGAGCAAAAAACAGCAAACAGCTAAAGTGACCAGATAGATAAGACCGGTCGCAGAGGATCGACGGCTCCGCGTAACAGCCAGCACGGCAGTTCCCAGAAGGGCCGCGTCGCCCCAAAGCAGAGCCTCGACCCCGGAGATCACGCCACGCTCCTCACACTATATCTTGCAGCAGCGTCGTCGCCCTGCACCCTGGCCGGGTCATAGTCGGCTTTCAGCCGCACGCCACGTCCGCCGATCTGACTGGGGGCACCCTCTGCGATCAGCTCCACACCCGCCAGTTCGAGAGCGCCAATGAGTTTCATGAGGGAATCAACTTGCCCGCGGATCATGGCCTCGCTGGCTTCCATGCGCTGAATGGTCGGCACCGAAAGCCCGGACAACTCAGCCAACTTGCGCTGGTCGATACCGAGGAGCGCCCTTGCGGCGCGCAGCTGTGCAGCAGTTATCACGGATCGGTTTCCTCGCTATCGGAGTTGAGACATCATCTCTACACGTTGCAACATACATTAGAAGGTGTTATAGTCAACTAGTGATGTGTGAGATATCTTTATTGATGGCGAACTCGTTATCGAAGAGGCTTCGTCCTGGTGATGAGGCTTGATGCGTCGTGCCGGACGAGCGGACTGTGGAGGGGTAGGTTATGAAGCCAGCTTTTCTGATGCGGTCGAGGCCTGTTTCGCCTCATCTGCAGATTTATCGGCTTTCGATAACCATGCTGATGTCCATCCTGCATCGGATAACCGGCGCCGCACTCTATGCAGGAACGCTGTTGCTGGCATGGTGGCTGGTAGCCTTGGCTTCGGGCGCCGCGCCCTATGCTGCATTTCAGGCTTTTGCCGGTTCGTTTTTCGGAAAAACCCTCCTGCTCGGTTACACTTGGGCGCTCATCCATCATCTGTTGGGCGGCCTTCGGCATTTGCTCTGGGATGCCGGACGCGGCTTGGACGCCCGATCGGCAACGACGACGGCCTATGCCACAGTCGTCGGCTCGCTTTTGCTGACCACGGCGCTGTGGCTGGCGGTGGGAGCGGTGGCCCTATGACTGACATGCTGACGCCTCTGAAGCGGGTCCGCAGACTGGGGTCCGCACATGCTGGCACCAAGCACTTCTGGATTCAACGTGTCACGGCCTTCGCGAACGTGCCGCTCTCAGTGTTTCTGATCGGCCTTCTGGTAGTGCTCGTTCGGGCCGACTACCCGACCGCCCGCAGCGCGGTCGCCTATCCCGCAGTGGCGATCGGCTTGTTGCTGCTCGTCCTGTCGGGGCTCTGGCACATGTGCATTGGCATGCAAACGATTATCGAAGACTACGTGCACAACCGCGCCGTGAAGATAGCCGCGCTGGCTCTCAACATCGCCTTTTCGGCCGCCGTCGCCGTCACGTGCCTGTATGCCGTGCTAAAAGTCGGTTTCGGCAATTAGCGGACGCAAGTGAGCATCTTATGAAAAGAACCAACGCATACCAATTCACCGATCACACTTTCGACGTCGTTATCGTGGGCGCGGGCGGAGCGGGCTTGCGCGCCACCCAAGGTTGTGTCGCCGCCGGCCTCAAGACAGCATGCATCACCAAAGTGTTTCCAACACGAAGCCACACGGTCGCAGCACAGGGCGGCATTGCGGCAAGCCTTGGCAATCTCGCCGAAGATAATTGGCAATGGCACATGTACGACACCGTGAAGGGGTCGGACTGGCTGGGGGACCAGGATGCCATCGAATATATGTGCCGGCAGGCGGTGCCGACCGTTATGGAGCTAGAGCACGCAGGCATGCCTTTCTCGCGCACCCAGGAAGGGAAAATCTATCAACGCCCGTTTGGCGGGCATATGAGCAATTTCGGCCAGACTCCCGTTCCGCGTGCCTGTGCGGCGGCGGACCGAACCGGCCATGCCCTGATCCACACGCTTTACGGCCAGGCTTTACGTTTCGGGGCCCAGTTCTTCGTTGAGTATTTCGTGCTCGATCTCATCATGGTCGACGGGCAGTGTCGCGGCGTTATCGCGTGGTGCCTGGATGACGGATCACTGCATAGATTTCGCGCGCAAACGGTGATCCTGGCGACGGGCGGCTATGGCAAGATCTACTATTCCTGCACTTCCGCTCACACGTGCACCGGCGACGGCGGCGGGATGGCTTTGCGCGCGGGTTTGCCGTTACAGGACATGGAGTTCATGCAATTTCACCCGACGGGCATCTACGGGGCAGGCTGCCTCATCACGGAGGGCGCGCGCGGCGAGGGAGGCTATCTGGTCAATTCGGAAGGCGAGCGATTTATGGAGCGCTATGCGCCCTCCGCTCGCGATCTGGCCTCTCGTGACGTCGTCTCGCGCGCCATGACCGTCGAAATTCGTGAAGGACGCGGGGTAGGGCCGAACAGGGATCACATTTACCTTCACCTCGATCATCTCGATCCTGCCATTTTGCACGAGCGCCTGCCGGGCATCTCGGAGTCGGCGCGCATTTTCTCCGGCGTAGACGTCACGCGGGAACCCATACCCGTGTTGCCGACTGCGCATTATTGCATGGGCGGAATCCCCGCAAACTATCACGGCGAAGCGATCGGCGCGGCAGGGGGTGATCCCGACTGCATTGTCCCAGGCCTCATGGCGATCGGCGAAGCGGCGTGCGTATCAGTGCACGGCGCCAACCGGCTTGGGTGCAATTCGCTGCTTGACATTGTGGTTTTTGGTCGAGCTGCAGCCTTGCGCTGTGCCGAAACCCTTGTCGCCGGCGCCTCACAGCCGACGCTTCCCGCCAATGCCGGTGAAGCCACGCTGGATCGATTCGATAGATTGCGCTTCGCCGATGGCGGCACCCCGACACCGCGCCTCAGGGCAAAGATGCAAAAGACCATGCAGAGTTATGCAACAGTGTTTCGCACCGCCGACATCCTCAAGGAAGGTCGAGAAAAGCTGCAAGAAGTGTGGGACGGGCTCGCTGACCTGCGTGTTTCCGATCGATCCATGATCTGGAATTCCGATCTGGTTGAAACCCTTGAGCTGGAAAACCTTCTGCTCCAAGCCACCACGCTGGTTGATTCCGCAATCGCTCGGACCGAAAGCAGAGGGGCTCACGCTCGGGAAGACTATCCTGAGCGTGACGACAAGAACTGGATGGTCCATACGCTGGCCAGAACAGATGAAAAGGGCCACGTCACCCTGAGCTATCGTCCGGTTCATGCCTACACTCTCACGCGCGACATCGATTATATCGAACCCAAGGCGCGCGTGTACTGAGAACCCCGCAAGCGCCGCCGCAGATTTCCAAAGGAACCGACGATGGTCCAACTGACTTTGCCAAAGAATTCCATCATCGGCGCTGGCCGAGTTTTCAAGGATGAATCAGGCGCCACCAGGCTGAAACGGTTCCGCATCTACCGCTGGAATCCGGATGACGGCAAAAACCCGCGGATCGACACTTATGAGGTCGATCTTGCCAAATGCGGCCCGATGGTTCTCGACGGGTTGATCAAGATCAAGGAGGAGATGGATCAAACCCTGACCTTCCGTCGATCATGTCGCGAAGGTGTCTGTGGGTCCTGCGCCATGAACATCGATGGAACGAATACGCTTGCCTGCACAAAGAGTATCGATGACGTCGCTGGCGATGTGAAAATCTATCCGCTGCCCCATATGGCGGTGATCAAGGATTTGGTTCCGGACCTGACCCATTTCTATGCGCAGTATGCATCCATCAAGCCCTGGCTGCAGACGGAGACGCCGGAGCCTCAAGGCGAATGGAAACAAAGCCATGAGGATCGCGAAGAACTCGACGGACTTTATGAATGCATCTTGTGCGCTTGCTGCTCCACCTCGTGCCCGAGCTACTGGTGGAATGGCGAGCGATATCTTGGACCCGCGGCATTGCTCCAAGCCTATCGATGGCTTGTCGACAGCCGCGACGAGGGAACAGGTGAACGCCTGGATAATCTCGAAGATCCGTTTCGGCTTTACCGCTGCCACACCATCATGAACTGCACCCAGACATGTCCCAAAGGGCTGAACCCTGCAAAAGCCATTGCCAAGGTCAAGATGATGATGGTGGAGCGGCAAATCTAAGACACACGAACGGTTCCCATGATCAAGATTGCCAAGTACCATTCCGATTTCGGCAGGATCGATATCCTGCAGGCAAAGGATACCGGGTCCTTTATCTACCGGCAGGGTGGTTGCCTTCAAAGTGAGTGCGACCAAAACGGTGTGAGTGTCGTCCCTTACATCCATGCGATTTTCGGACTTCTGGCGCAAAAGCAGACCGCCGACGTATTGATGATCGGCGGCGGCGGCGGCTGCTTGGCCACCATGCTCGATCGCGTTGGGGTGCGGGTCACGATCGTCGACGTCAATCCAAAGGCCTTTCAGATCGCGCGCCGCTATTTTGGACTGCCCCGTCACGTCGATTGCTGTGTCGCCGACGGAGAGGAATTTTTTCGAGCGGAACGTCAACGCTACGACGCGATCGTTCTCGATGCCTATGTAGGAAGGCGGATTCCCGAGCATCTAAAGACCGAAACGTTTTTCAGATTAGCACGGAGCCATCTCAAAACTTCGACCGGCTGTTTGATCGCAAACGTTCATGTCCGCCATGATTTGGATCAGCTGCCCGACCGCTTTGCCGCCAAGCTTAATACCGTCTGGAGAGACGTCAGGCTGCTTGACATTCGAGGTGTGCCGGATCGGAACGCCATCGTTATGGCGGGCAAAGTTAGCAATCTGGTGCCGCCGCGTTTGTTGATGCCGCCTGAGGTGTCAGCAGGCGAGATCGCCTGGGACCTTGCTCGGCTGGCATTCCGACCTTGGCACCTTCATCATCGATCGACCGAGATGCAAAAATAGCCTCTGCATTATCACCGCGAGAGGTCGCATTTCGGTCGCGATAGAATTTCGCGGGCAATTGCATGAAGGAATCTTTCATGGCCGGTAAATCGAAGCGAACGCTGTATCCGAGCAGGATAAACAAGGACAATCTGTTCAACCTGCCCAAGCACCCGCCTGCAGGGAAAAACGGCACGAACAACCGGCTGCGATCCATGATCGATGCGGAGAAAGCAGAACGCGACGCCAAGACGGCTCGCCTGCGGACACTAAGATTGGCGAATGCAGAAAAATGAATCTACAAACGACGAGGTTGGCGCTGATATCTTGGCCAGGCGGCCTACCTCGCTGCTATAGCGGCAGCCATCGCAACGATTTTGGTGCTCGTCTTTCATACTTAGTCTGCCGCGTCCAGCTAGTAAGCTCACCTGGTCAAGGCCGTCTACACCCATTTCGCAAGCAGCGATGCTTGCCATCCCCCGCATGAGAAATCATATATTCGTCGCGAGCAGTGATGCCTAAAACATGAGTATCCAGTGGCGGGCTACAATATGTCCTTGGCATCGGGAACGTCAGCCATTAAAAGGGTTGAATGACTCAACGCTACAAATTGGATTGTGGGCCAACCGGTACTTGGGCCGTCCTCGATACCGTCACCCAACGGCCCGCCGAAATGGGAAGCCGTACAATCATTGGCCTGAACAGACGAGACGCCGAGGAGCTCGCTCAACTTCTGAACGCACTGTCGGTGCAAAGACAGGAGGCTGAACCCGAATGCCGCTAGCTTGGCCGGTCAACTTAGTTGCAGATGATATCCAGTCTTGAATCGAACACAATTGGCCGCGGGGCTTCAACCAAACAGGACGCCAACGGATTCATTTATTTTTCACTTAGGGTCTTTGGACAGGCTGACATATAATGCACACCAATGGAGTTGCGATTACCGGAATCGGCCTGCTCTCGTCGTTAGGAGAAGGCGTCGATGCCCACTGGGACGCACTCAACGCGGACGCCGGACCTTATGTCGATACGGTCTCTTTCCGGCCTTACACCGTTCATCCCTTATGCGAGGTAGACTGGAGCGTTCAGATCCCGAAGCGCAGCGATCAGCGTCAAATGGAGAACTGGCAACGCATCGGGACATATGCCGCCGGGCTGGCACTCCATGACGCCGGCATCAAGAACGATTCCGGTCTGTGTGCGAAAATGGATCTCATCGTGGCCGCGGGAGGGGGCGAACGAGATGTTTTGGTCGATACGCAAATCTTGGCCGAAGCGCGCGTGCGGCAAGATCATGAGATTCTGCTGAATGAAAAGCTTTCCACCGAGCTCCGCCCCACCCTGTTTCTGGCACAGCTTTCCAATCTGCTCGCTGGAAACATCTCCATCGTCCACAATGTGACGGGATCCTCACGCACATTCATGGGTGAGGAAGGCGCCGGCATTTCGGCTATCGAGACGGCTTCTGCCCGCATCCGAGCCGGTCAAAGCACGCACGTGCTCGTCGGCGGCTCCTACAATGCTCAGCATCCAGCCATGCTACTAAGCTATGAACTCAATCGCATGCTTAAACTTGACGGCTGGAGCCCTCTTTGGCAACGAGAAGGCTCGGAAGGCGGCGGACTCGTTACCGGTTCCGGCGGCGCGTTCCTCGTGCTCGAAAATGAGCAGCACGCAGCACAGCGTGGTGCGCGTGTTTATGCCGTCATTGATAGCGTGTTTAGCACACAGGTATGCCGTAAACAGAAGCAGTTGCGCGATACTGTTGCAACATTGGTTGCCGCCGCAGCCGTCGACAGAGCTACTGACCTGGTCATTACAGGGGCGAGTGGCGCCAAAGATGTCACCGCTGCGGAGAAAGCGGCTCTCGACATGATGGCTGCTCCTGTTCGTGGCATTGCGGGCAAGTTCGGCCATCTGCGTGAGGCGCAGTTTCTGCTTGCTGTTGCCCTGGCCGCCTTATGCGTATCCAAAGGAGCCGCAATCCCGCCGATAGACGCACTAAGCGAGAAGCCTGCGCCGAGCGGAATGGAGTCGGCTTTGGCAATTTCCATCGGAGCAACGCGGGCCGAAGGTATTGCACGCCTCATTAGGGCCTGACGATTGAATGTCAAAATATGAAGATCATCTCGGCCGACCGTTGGTTGCCATCACCGGACTCGGTGTTGTCTCATCGCTCGGGGTCGGTAAAGAGCAGAATTGGTCAGCGCTCGTTTCGGGCACTTCAGGTATTCACGCGATCAGTCGATTTCCTGTCGATAATTTAAGGACGCAGATCGCCGGCACAGTAGATTTTCTTAAAGAAAGTACCAGAGGCCCAACTGCGCTATCGCGAAAATTAGCGATATTGGCCGCTGCGGAAGCGATCTCACATGCCAAGGTTCCTACCGGTGATTTCGGGGGACAACTTTTCCTCGCCGCTCCGCCGGTGGAACTCGAATGGAGGGACCGATTCACGCTCGACGCTACCGCGAGGTCGGAAGGAGCTCCGGGGTACGCAACCTTGCTCGCTGCGTGCCGCCGAGCGCCACAAATCCACATGTTCCAAACCGTCGAGTTTGGCTACATTGCGGCCGAGATCGCAGATACGTTTGGAACGCGCGGCCTTCCGGTTACACTCTCCACCGCATGTGCTTCTGGCGCAACCGCCATCCAGCTTGGTGCGGAGGCCATTCGGCGCAGGGAGTGCGACCGCGTTCTATCGATTGGTACTGATGGCTCCGTCACTGCTGAAGCTTTGATCCGGTTTTCGCTGCTTTCCGCTCTCTCGACCCAAAATGATCCAGCGCACAAAGCCGCGAAGCCTTTTTCCAAAGACCGCGATGGCTTCGTCATGGCAGAAGGGGCTGGTGCCCTTGTGATGGAATCGTTGGAAGCTGCCATCGCCAGAGGGGCTCCCGTTCTTGGGTTCCTGCGAGGAGCCGGCGAGAAGGCCGACGATTTCCATCGAACTCGCTTGAAGCCTGATGGCTCTTCGGCCGTGGAAGCAGTCCGCACCGCGTTGAAAGATGCCGATTTGCGGGAAGTCGACGTCGACTATGTCAATGCGCACGGCACTTCGACTCCGGAAAATGACAAGATGGAGTATCTCGCGCTATCTTCTGTTTTTGGAGATCGCCTTTCCTTGCTTCCTGTTTCTTCAAACAAATCGATGATTGGCCATGCGCTGACGGCCGCTGGAGCGATCGAGGCTGTATTTTCCTTGATGACCATTCAAAATGGGATCATCCCGCCGACGATCAATTATGATGTGCCTGATCCTGCAATCGGGCTTGACGTTGTATCAAATGTTGCTCGCCCTTCGAAGGTCACATCGGTACTTTCAAATTCCTTCGGCTTCGGCGGACAGAACTCATGTCTCGTCATTGCGGGGGAGCCGGCTTAGCCGTTAGAATAAAGTTGTTGGCGAGTTCGCCCTCGCAAAATCGCTCGATGAGATTTTACACCGCCATGCCTAAACCAGATACAGATCGCGAACCTATTTCGAGAATATTGTTTAGAAGCACCGTTTCCGCAGTGCTTACGATGGGTGTGGGCGTTACTCTCTACGTGTCTATAGGTCCAACCGTTATTGCTGCTGTTTTGTTCGCATTGGCATGCGGCGTTATCTCCATTATAGCATCATATATATAGAAAATAGAAAACGCGATCCGTGCCTGACAATAGAGAAGCCACAGAATCGCAGCAGAGGTTATCCTTGCCGCTTTCGTCGCCGCTCGTCGCTATAACAGAATTGAGCGACATGCCGGTCAAAACGCAGCGAAAACCCCTTGGAAGTATCAAGGGCTGCACCGGCTTTGGAACCTCCCTTGCAAAGGGGGCGACAAGTGCCGGCAAGAGCGCAGAGGGCCGTAATCTGGCTCAATGAACACACGTTCACCTGGCCCGGCATCAAGAATGGCTTGATGACATTGGGCCACGCGCAGTTTGAGGCGCTATTTGCCGGGCTCGACTGGCGTCGGGTTCCTGCCGTTGAGATGAGGGCGCCGGAAGCTACCGAATAGGCGCGGCCAGGCATGCGACTGGCCTCGCTATTTTGCCCGCGTCAACGAGCTTAGAGCTCGAACCGTCACGCCTCAAAACCTGACAAATGCGATCATTCCCGCCCCTTCATCCAGACCGGAAACAATATCCCTACAACCCAAAGCTGCCGTCGGCGACCCTCTTGAACAGAGTGCACAACGTAACGTCCGGCTCGTCGGCCCTAAATTTCTTCCAGATAAAAAAATCAAATTTCGTGAACTCAGTATCCGGACGAAAGAGCGGGACAGCCTGGCCAAAACTGTCGAGACGCTGATTAAGTTACGGTAGGACGACTCCTCTCGCGTCAAAGGCCGATCGGGAGTTACCAATTGAGGTGCGCGCTAAAGCCGTCCGGCTCAGTCGGTTATGGCGCTGCGGTTACCGGGCTCGATATTGTGGCCTCTGCCGCTGCGCGATTCCAGCATTTGCGCCTTGGAGAGCTCTGCTTCAGCCTCGCTCAGGGACGGCTCGGCTGCGGTTCTCTGCCGCTGAAGGTCCGATTGCGAATTCTTGAGGTTGTCGCGACGCAGACGAACAGCCTTGGCAAAGGTTGGATAGGCAAAATGGTTGATGTCAGAGATGCCGACCTTTTTTTCCTCTGCATCGATCTGGTAGTCCAGTTCTCGCACCATTCGTTCGAAGTCGGCAATCATCATGTCGAGCTGCAGACGCTGCCGCCGCTTTTCATTCACCTGAAACTGCCTCAGTCCGACAAGATTGCCACGTGGTCTCATGTCTCGGTACTCCGGTACTCACACTCGCTTCCATCAAACTGCTTCGTTCAGCCTGTCAAGCTCGACCTTCAACAACTCTTACGGATTCCGGCACGGCAGAAATACATTTTCGAAATCCTTGGCGATAGCCGCATTGATAGCATGCGCGCGAGAACTTAAGGTGCGGTAAAAAGGCGGAATAGGACAATAAACGTGACCTAGTCAAACGCACGAGGTAAGGCACGGGGCCTAAGCCCCTTCCCCGCGAAATTCTCCACTTGACATGGTCAGGCTAGCCAAAGTCAATCTCCTCAGCGGTTGACCTTTCCTATCGCAGGGCCACGCTAGCAGCGGCTGCCCAGCACATGGAAGAAGACGAATGACACACCGCCCACAATCTTCGCCACAGTTCTATTTGACCGCCCCGACGCTCTGCCCGTATCTGGAAAGCCAATTCGAGCGAAAGATTTTCACGCATCTTGTCGACGGGAAAGCAGCCGAACTGAATAATCACTTGTCACAAACCGGGTTCCGGCGATCGCAGAACATTGCCTATCGACCGGCTTGCGAGACCTGTCACGCCTGCATATCGGTGCGGATCCTTGTCAAGGAATTCAATAAGACCCGCTCTATGCAACGGGTTTGGCTACGCAACAGGAACCTGATCAGTTTTACCCATAAGGCTCAGGCATCAACCGAGCAATTTACCCTCTTCCGACGTTATGTGGATGCGCGGCATCGTGCAGGTGGAATGTCCGAAATGGACATCCTCGAATATGCGAAGATGATCGAAGATACGCATGTTAATACACAGGTAATTGAATACCGACGCCGCAGACCGGGCCCGCTGACGGACAATGCCAGCGACGGTGTGCTCGTCGCTGCCGCGCTGACCGACATCATGGCTGACGGTCTGTCGATGGTCTATTCCTTCTACGACCCCGATGACAGAGGCACGTCGCTCGGAACGCTCATGATCCTTGATCACATCAATCGGGCGCAAGCTTTGAGGCTGCCCTATGTCTATCTCGGGTATTGGGTCGAAGGCTCCTGCAAGATGCAATACAAGATCCGCTTCACCCCCCAGGAGCATCTAGGCATCAACGGTTGGGAACGACGCGCCTGATCCAAACGTCAGTGTCATTCAATGCGAACTGGATTCCAGCTACGGATTCGATTGCATGTGTTCGATAGCGCTAGAGCGGTTTTTCCTTAATCGGAGTCAAGTAGCGACAGACTTACGCCTTTCTGGCACGAACGAATAGGCCGGCTTCTCAGGCCTCCTGCCAGCGCTAGGCTGGACAAGCCGTTCGCCTTGAGGTCGCCATACCCGACGACGGGGTGTCAACGAGCCATCAGGATCGGCAGCGCCGCTTCGTCGATCATCGACTTGGTCACGCCACCGAATATCCGTTCCCGGAGCCTCGAGTGCCTGTATGCTCCCATCACGACCAAATCGGCTGATATGTCGACGGCATGTTGACGAAGGACTTCGGCGACGGTGTAGCCGAAACTCGGCAAGCGATCGACCGTGACCTTGCAACCGTGGCGGGCCAAATAAGCGGCGATGTCCGCGCCTGGTTCAGGGCCATTGCCGCTGTAGGTGGATTGAGGATCGACGAGCGTCACGTGCACGCTGTCTGCGGCCGACATGAGATCGATCGCTTCGCGTGCGGCGCGCGCGGCCTCAATGCGCGAATCCCACGCCAGCAGGACGACCTTCGGCTTCAAAGTCGGCTTGGAACCCGATGGAACGACTAGAAGCGGCCTACCGTCGAAGCGGCCCCGACGCACAACATGGTCGTGACCAGAAGCCCCAAGACGGCTTTCGACAATGACGCCGGCAGCCCGGCAAACTTCTTCAATGACTGATACACCCGCCCGCCCGTCGCCGCTCTTGATGAACTGAAGCCGAACGAGCCGGCAGCGAGGGTACGAAACTAGGCAGCCACCGTTACGAATTGCTTAAGGCATTCCTAACGCCAGGGATCAAATTGTCTCGTCCGATCCCTGAACCTCTGGAGAGCGTCCCGGCTTTTGATCGGCGAGGGAATCCGACTTCACCCAAATGGCAAACTCGCCGTCCGAAATGCCATTCTCCTCGCTGCAGTCGTTGCGCCCTGCTTGAACGAAGGATGACTGTTCTTCATAGCAGCCGGCGTTTGAATAGCCTGACACCCGTGACCATCCTTTGCTCGTCTCATAGACAACGACCGTCTCGCGGAAGAATAACCTACCGATAATGCCGCATTCCATCGACGGGCAACTGCGCCGCTTCGCATTATCGGCCGCGACCCACATCCGGCTTTCCGCTTGAACGGGCTGGAGAAAGGTCCCCAAGGCCAACAGCATCGCGATCAGAACCAGAACGGTTTCCTGTCGCTGGTAGATCACCTGCTCTGCGCCTACACGTGGTGGACCACGCCGCGCCATCCTGCGTGTCCATCGCGGCCAAACACGTTCTGACGCGGGTGGATGCCTGCAATAGAAAAAATCTCATGCTTACACTCCGTCAATCTTCATACCGCTATGTGAGCACTGAGCCATATTCGGTCGACCATAATCGTCGATCTCTTTAGGAATCGAGAATGAATTCCCTGTGAGCTGCTCAGATCCGACGCAAACCCCTGAGCTTTCGTCAACCCGCCAGGGTGTCAGCCATGCCGGATTCCGCATGCGCGCCATCTTTTATTGTGGCTTCATCACCGCACTACTTTTCGCTGCGCCAACCGGCCTCAGAGCCGAGGCCAGTGCCCTTCCTATTCCCCGTTTTGTCTCGTTGAAAGGTTCGCCCGCCAATCTTCGTATCGGGCCAGGTGTTCAATACGATATCGAATGGACCTTCGTTCGTCCGGGCATACCGCTCGAGATCTACCAGGAATATGGCAATTGGCGTCACGTGCGGGATTGGGAAGGAACCAGTGGATGGATATATGGTCCGCTCCTGTCCGGGCGCAGGACAGCAGTTACAGCCCCTTGGGACAGGAACAATATCGCGCTGCGCAAAAAACCCACAGCCGAAAGCCCGGTCACTGCCTGGCTCGAACCTGAAATTCCTATCGAACTGGTTCGCTGCGACGGGCAATGGTGCAGGGTCGCAGTCGATACAATGGCTGGCTTCGTCAAACAGACACGCTTGTGGGGTGCCTATCCCGGCGAAGTGCTGTGACCGGTAATCGTTTCTTCGGAAATCGAATAGCGGACTGCGAACTCCGCAGACCCAGCCAAGACCGCAGAAGATACAGCGACCTCCTTGAGGAGGGTCTCGGTCGCTGCGTCACGCCGGTTACCCGGCAAGACCAATCGGTACCGATCGTGGCCGAGATGTTCACTCGCTGGGATAGGGAACTGCCGCGCCTGTCGGGAAAATCCAGACTGGCCGAGACCATCCGCTACGCCACCAGCCGACGGGCGGTTCTCGATCGCTTCCTCGCCGATGGGCGTATCGAAATCGACTCCAATATCGTCGAGGCGCCATCCGACCCAGACCATCACAAGAAAGAACGCGTTGTTCGCCGGCTCTGATGGTGGTGGCCGCACATGCGGTTCTGGTCGCGGCCATCGTTATCGGTATCATCGCGGTGATCCGGAAATACCGTCCGCACTGGCCCTCCTTCATCATAGCCGTCGCCGTTACGGCGATCGGCGCGGCACTGCTCGGACTTCCGATCGAGACGATCGGAACGCGGTTCGGCGGCATCCCCCAGTCAATTCCGATGCCCCATCTGCCGGTGATGTCTTACGCGAAGGTCATCGACGTGCTTCCCAACGCCCTGTCGTTTGCGCTGCTGGGCTGCATCGAAAGGGTGTTGTCACGGTAACGGCTTGTTCGGACCCGCTGCGATAGACGCACACGCATGAACACCTCGCCCATCTGCTACAAGCGCCACCGTTTTCCGCACCAGATCATCGCCCATGCGGTGTGGCTCTACTTTCGCTTTCCGCTCAGCCTGCGCTTGGTCGAGGAAATGCTGCTGGAGCGCGGCATTGTCGTTTCCTATGAGACAATCCGCCGATGGGGACTGAAATTCGGCCCGGACTATGCCCGTCGGTTCCGAAGGAAGCGCCCAGACCAGAACGATACCTGGCATCTGGATGAAGTCGTCATCAGCATCGCAGGCAAGAAACATTGGCTTTGGCGGGCCGTCGATCAGGATGGATATGTCCTTGACGAGTTCGTCCAGAACCGCCGCAACACCAAGGCTGCTAAGCGATTGCTGATGCGCCTGTTGAAGAAACAAGGTGTCGCGCCAAAGCGCATGATCACAGACAAATTGCGATCCTATGGGGCAGCCAGGCGACAAGTGATGCCGGGGGTAGAGCACCGGTCGCACAAGAGGCTCAACAATCGAGCTGAGAATTCGCATCTGCCGCTGCGAAAACGCGAAAGAACAATGCAGGGCTTCCGATCACCAGGAAGCCTCCAACGCTTCATCTCGATCTTCTCGGCTCTTCGCAATCTGTTCGTCCCGCCCCACTCAAAACGCTCTGCTCTCGCCATCTACATTCATCGCCTGCAAGCGATGGCGGAATGGAACGCCGCAGTTGGGAAACTCGCGTGAATTGAGTACCACCGGGATCGGCGCGATCATTTTCAGATAACGTGACAACACCCATTGAACTTGTTGGGCCATGGACTGAAACTGATGGCCGCGCCAAGCAACGGTTTGCGCGTGTTGGGGTAACGGACGCTTTCCTGCCCGACAAGTTCCAGTATGATACGGCGTCTAACAGCTACGTTTGTCCGGAAGGCAAGATACTCACCGCTCGCTATGGCCATGTGCGACCTGGAAGAAAGATGGTGCGTTATCTGGCCAGCCCGACCGATTGTCGGCCATGCCCCAGTCGCCGCCAATGTTGCTCAGGCAACCAGCGCTATGGGCGATCGATTGTCGTTACACACGAGGACCCTGTAGTGAGTGCGTTCCGCTCTCGGAAAAATTCGCCAGAGACAAAAGCGTTAATCCGCGAACGTGGGCGTGTCGCAGAGTTCGTCAATGCGTGGCTGAAAGACAAGCTTGGCCTGCGGCGCTTTCGTGTACGCGGGTTGGCAAAGGCAGGAACGGAAGCCCTGTGGGCTCTGCTGGCCTACAACATCCGGCAATGGATCCGCCTGCGCTGGAAGCCACGAATTATAGCGGCCACCGCCTGAAGACCAAGCCTGCAAGCACGACTAACCGCAGAAATTGGTCCCCGAAGGCCCCTTGCACATCGTAGTCATCGGTTTGCTCTCACATCCCTGGAGCGATGCTAGCTTTGAACACTATCCGGTAGAAAACCTAATAATTTCACAGGTCGTGAATGGTCGTGTGGTCGACAGCCATGCCCCGCTCGGCCATCATCTCTTCCAGATCACGCAGGCTCAGACTGTAGGCCAGGTACCAGCGCACGCAAAGCAGGATCACCGATTGGTCGAACTGGCGGCCCTTGAACATTCAATCCTCCGATAATGTCAGAGGCTCTCCTTGCCACAGTGCCCGTATTCAAAACCTTGCAACACAACCCATTCCACTCTCTGGGACCGAAATCTCGGACTGACCCCTTGCTTTCGTCTGCCGCGCACTGATGAACGGCGCGTTCGAGCTTCATAGCCGCCATCCTTCCTCGGCGATACACTATCTTACAGAGCTGCCACCTTGCAGCCGCGGGCTGCATGTACCGCGTTTTCGAGCCAGGCGAGAAGCCGCGGCTCAGTACAGGCGGTGACGTTGAAGCGCATCCAGGGCGAAGGTTCCAGGTGCGGCCTGAATACGTTTCCAGGCGCCAGCATGATGCTGTCGGCAAGCGAACGCTCGGCCAGCGCCAGCGAATCCGCCACGCCGGGCACGCGCGCCCACAGGAACATACCGGCGGTGGGTTCGGAAAAGAGCTTCATGCCGATGCGCTCGAAGGCGCGCACGGCGTCGCACCGCGTCTCGTCGAGGCGCTGGGTCACGCGCGCTAAATATTTGCGGTAGTGACCGTCGGCCAGCATCAGGTAGAGTAACCGTTCGGCGAACTGCGAACTTGTGATGCTCGTCAGCATCTTGACGTCGGCCAGGTCGTTGGCGAGCGGCAGAGCGCAGGCGATGAACCCGACGCGCAGGCTGCCCGACATGGTCTTGGAAAAACTGCGCACATAGATGACGCGGTCGAGCTGATCGAGCGTCGCCAGCCGCGGTGTCGGGCGCGTCTGCAGATCGCAGAAGATATCGTCCTCGACGACCCGGAAGTTGTGGCGTTCGGCGATCTGCAGCACCTTGTAGGCAACATGGGGACTCATGTCGGTGCCGGTCGGGTTCTGCATCACCGACTGAGTGAAATAGAGTTTTGGCCCGTGCGCTGTGGCGAGTCGCTCTAGCGCCTCGATATCGGGACCGTCTCTGAGCCGTGGCACGCCGACGAGTTGGACATTGGCGAGCCTAAGATTGCCGAAAAGATTGTAGTAGCCGGGATCGTCGACCAGCACGCTATCGCCCGGAGACAGCAAGTGACGTACGATGAGATCGAGCGCCTGACTGACACCATGGGTCAGAACCACCTGAGTGTCGCTGGCATTGATGCCGATCTCCCCAAGCATCAGCGTGAGCTGTTTGCGCAGCGGCAGATAGCCGAACGGATTGCCGTATTCGACCAGATAGGCGCCATTATTGCGGGCCAGCATACTGAGACTCTGGCGAATGCCGGCCTCATCGAGCCAGCTATTGGGAAGCCATGGTCCGCCGGCCAGCATAGTGCCGGGCTCGGCCTCGAGCAACCTGCGAATGAGCCAGACCAGGTCCTCGTTGCGGCGATCGATGTCGGCCTCGGGATGGCTGATATGGACGCGCCGCCGCGCGGTAGTGAAGAACCCCGCGCCCGGTCGTGAATGCAGGTAGCCCATGGCGACCAGCCGGTCATAGGCTTCGACCACCGTGAAGCGGCTGACACTCTGGTCTTCGGCAAAGCGGCGGATCGACGGGAGGCGCGAGCCCGGTTGCAATTGACGCTCATCTATTCGGCGCCGGATTCCTGCCACGATCTGCTCTACCAGCGGGCGGGCGTCGTCATGACTAACCAACAGCGGGAGCATCCGCTCCTCCATAGCTGTACCGGCGGAATGACCAGTACAGCTCCGTATTTTGACCGGCATATTGTCTCTGCCAATCCGGGCGAGTGTTTGACACTGTGCCGGTCATGTCAAGCATTCGCATTGCTCTGGACCTGCCCCGCGCCAAGCGGCGGACGGCACGCGGTGGTGAAGAAGAATCCCAGATGGAAACCAGAAACGACGACTCGAACCGGTGGAGGCGATGATGACCGAGTGGAAGCTGAGCGGATCTTATTTCGAAACCTGCAACTGCGAGACGGCCTGCCCGTGCGTGTTCCTGAGCCCGCCGACAGAGGGTGATTGCACGGC